>JALZAH010000351.1 GCA_030948425.1 Actinomycetota bacterium | reverse complement strand
TCGATCCGGAGACCGGCGTGCATCCCACGGGCCGTGGACCGTCGACGGCGTCGTTCGCGGTGGGAATGGCGAAGGACGCCGGGGCCCCGGAGGCTCCAGCCGCCTCGACGGTGATGTTGGCCACGGGCCCGATGCTGGGGCCGGTGGTGTCGACGATCGCGTACGACGCTCTCGTTACGACGCTCAGGCCACCGGAGTCCGTGAAAGAACACGTCGCGGTCATCGACCCGAGTCCGCTTGCGGCCCTGGGCCCCAATGGGCCTGTGACCGTGGCCGAGAAGTCACGGTTGCCATCCTCGGCGTCCGCGATAGCGCAACGTGGGGCGACCGGCGTGCCGAACTCGACGCTCTGACCGTCGACGACCCCTGTGATCTTCGCTACCGGCGGCGTATTGACGACCTGGCTCGGCAGTAGAGTCGCCGAAGAGTACCAACCGGGAGTGGGGCCGCGCTGGCCCCAGAACATCCGCGAGCCGTCGTCGGTGATGCTGATGTTGCCGCAGTCCAGACCCGAGGTGAGCCCGTCGTCCGGCCACCCCAGGTTGCCGGAGGGGATGTTCATCACCAGCGGGGCGCCGGGCGTTCCACCCCGGCGCAGGAAGTCCGACGCGCCGCCGAAGGCACCCGGGGCGCCCAGTGGCGCGGCGCGGCATGCGGCGATCGTTTGGCCGTCGGCCGACATCGCTACATGCATCGAGCCGTCGAACCCGGAGTCGCGCAGATATCCGGCGGCGAGCGGCAAGGGGTCGGTGTAAGTGAAGGTGGCGTTGGGCGTAACCGCGAGCTTCCAGCGAACGAGGGTGGGCTGGTTGTTGAACGAGGTCCACCCTGCGATGTAGCGAGCGTCGACGCTCGTCTGTAAGGACAGTGGGTCGACGTCCGCCGGGCCAGCGATCGGCGTGTAGAACGCGTCGACTGAGGGGCAGGGCGGCAGGAGCTCCGGGAGCGGACCCAACACGATGCTGGCCCAGGGAGCGACGTCCTGATACACGCCGCGTGCCGTCAGGGCAACCGAGCTTCGGATGTCGGTGCTCGGTGCAGTCGTGCCTCCGCACGGGTCGGTCGCGACTCCCGGACCTATATCTAGGCGTCCGATCACGCTCCGCAGGCCGAATGGGTTTCCGCCACCTAGGACCAACCATGAGGCGTGGAGGTTCCGCGGATGGGCTCGAACCCGAACTGGGAGCTCAGCGTGCCACCGTGGACCACCACCCGTGCCCACGACGAACCCTGCTGGAGAAAGAAGTCATCGGCCGACGTGGAGTAGAGCCAGGTGTCAGCGGGAGCCGACTGGTCGCAGTCACTCGAAAGCCCGTAGTAGCTCGCCGCGTAGCCCAGGAATTGCTCTGGGTCGACGCCGTGAGGCATGCCGTAGTTCCCGAGCCGCTCGACAACCCCTGACCAGAACGACGTGCTGGCCAACGCGCCGCTTAGTCGGCTCTTTGCGGCACTCTTGACGGCGTCGACGGAGCTAAAACCAGGTGGGTCCTGTCCGCCCTGTGCCGCCTTGTACGCGGCGTAGGAGGCGTCGACGGCATCGTTGCCGATCCTCGTCACCGCATCGACGAAGTCCTGGCCGACCAACGACGTCGCCAGGAACGCCGCCCAACTGGACGGCGGGTCGACCGGCGGTGGCGGCAGACCGATGTTCGGTGGGCAGTTATAGGAGAACGGCTGGTAGAACCCCGACGGATTGGCCCACACTGGTTCGCTCTTGATAGCGGTGGGAAGGACGAAGGTGCTCGCTGAAACGGCGACCGCGGCCGGGGCAAGCAGTCCGGCCAGCATGGTCAGGACGAGAGCAGCCAGCGCCACCGTACGGGCGATAGGCGGGCGCGGCGAGCGGCCCCCCGTCGCCAACTTGAAGCGATCCGAGCCGGTCTCGGCCCGTCGCTCACCAACCCGCCGTCGCATCATGTGCCCCCTCGTAGCCGCGCCCATGGCCAATCCGCGCTAGCGGCCGGAGCCTATAGGGAGCCGCCGGCTATCCGCGGCTCGGCTGGCGACCGAGTTCGCTTGCAGCGGTCCGCGGCGTGTCGTGGACTCGGCTGCTCAACCCAACCAGGCCAGGAGCCGACTGCATCCGAACCAGCGGCAAGCCGCCCAGCACGGGCAGCGACCCTCCGTGTGCGCACATCCCCGCCTCAGGGTCTAGCTCGGTCGAGACCCGCCCCGGTCGCTCCAGGCAAGCACCGACGCTCGACCGACTCGTAGGGCACCGACGACCCGGCCCATGATCAGGGCGTCCGCCGTCCGTGACGGAGAATCGGTCACCTACCTTCGACGCCTTGACCTCGGCCAGATGCGGACGGCCCACTTCTGGAGAGCTGGTCCTCAGAACCGATGCCCCAGCAATCTGGGGCATCCAGCGACACTGGAACGACTCTGAATCGACGTCACACAGGTTACACAGTGTGTTTTGAATGGCCAATCGGGTTGCAGAGGAGCCGACTGGCTTTCCTCGAAACCGCAGGCGGCGGCCGTGTGCACATCGCCATGGACGGAGGCGGAGGCACCCATGGCCATTTAAGGCTGCCGGCTCGGCGCGCATGCTGTTCGCAGCCCGGCGGCCCAGGAACACGCTCCAGACGGCGTGGATGCCAGCCTTAATCTTCGATGTGTGTCACCGCAGAATGGTGGACCTACTCGTGACGCTTCACGCGATTCCCCTCAACGGGTCTGAAGTTCGACGAGACGTCCCGAGGGTGCCGCAAGGTGCTCGGTCGCCCACTGGCGCACCGCATCCTCCTGCGTGAAGAGCACCACCTGGCGATCTCTGCTCAACTCGAGGAGGAGGTCCAGAACGGCGGTAGTTCGGCCAGCGTCCGACTGCACGGTGACGTCATCCAGGATGAGTGGGGCTGACTCTCCGGTCGTCGCCAAGTGCTTCGCAAGCGCCATTCGAAGCAGGAGGAATAGCTGCTCAGCGGTGCCCTGGGAAAGGAGACTGGCAGTGCGGAACTGCCCTCCCATCTCGTGAACCTCCAGCTCAAGCGTGGCAGGGTTGACCCTGACGTCGTCGTAGTGGCCTTGGGTGATGCGCGGGACCCACGGGCGGATCGTCTCGTTGAGCACCGGTGCGATGTCGCCGTGCACCTTCTCCTTCGCTGCGCCGAGGATCGACGCGGCTAGGTCAAGATCCTCACCGAGGGAGGTTAGCGACCGGACCTCTGCCTCGGCCCAGGCGTCCTCCTCGATCGCCTCACTGACATCCAAGAGGTGATCTTCAGCGGACTCGAGCTGGCCGGAGAGCTGCGCGACCTGCTCACGGAGCGCTCCGACTCGCAGACCAAGGGTATCGAACTCGGCGCTGCGATCCTCGAGCGGAGTCGTTCCTGTCGGCTGAGGCGACTCCTCGGCCTTGGTGATCAGGTTCTCGATCTCCATCTCCAGGTCTTCCATGCTGCGCCCGTCGAGCAGCTGTTCGAGACGAGCGCGGGTCTGCCGGGTGACCTGACGGTGCTCGTCGACCTCCGTTTCGGCATCCAGCCAGGCGCGTAATGCCTCTGCCATCTCGGCTGGGCCTCTCGCGTCACATCCCGCCTTCAATCCGACGGCACGAAGCTGCCTCACTGCTCGGGTGCGGGCGGCCTGGTCCTGTTCTCTCGCTGCTTCCGCCTCCCGCCGCATCGTGATGCGGGCCGTCAGGTCGGCCGCCCGGCCTGCCTCCTGCGCAGCCTGCCTTCGCTCTCGGCAGGCCTCCGTGTACCGACGAAACGCCTGGTCGAGTCGTCCGTTGAGATCAACGCGCACTCCACGGCTGGCGAGAGCCGCCCGCAGTTGCTCGGCATGGGTAGACAGACCCTGCTCGAGCTCGGACTTCCGGCGCGCCCATCCGGCAATCTGGCCGCGGGCCGAGGCCTTTGTCTCGCCGGCTGCTGCGGTTTGCCGTAACAGGTCGGGATCCACGGGGAGGCCAAGCTCCACGGCCCTGGCTCTGGCTGCATCACGTCTACGCTGCCCCAGGGAGCGGGCCTCCTCCTGAAGGACGCGTCGCGCCTCGATCCTAGCGATCTGTGAGGCGTCTGTTGTTGCAGCCCTGTTCGCGACCCCGATGGCCGGGCCCCGCTGCACCCTGTTGCGCGACATCATGCCTACGGCACAGAGCACGATCCCCGCGATCAGAACAGCAGCGCCAACGATGGGCTGCAGCAACGCGGCGAGAACCGCACCGGCCAATGCGATGACCACCCCAACGACAGGCAGGATTGCGTTCCCAGATGAAGTCGGCGCGGCGAGTGTCACTAGGCGCGGCGCATCGGGTACTGGGTCGACCTGGGGCAGCGGAGCGTCCAAGTCATCAGCCAGACGGCGAAGATCTGCTGCGGTGGCACCGGGGAGCTCGTCGGCACCTGTGACGGCTGGCTCGTTCTCGGCGTGCGCACGAAGTCGCTGAACAGCCTGTCGCCAGGTATCGAAGGCATCGGTGACCTCCGGTGCGGGCTCGAGGTCGCCGCTGGGCCGCCGAGGAAGCGCAGCCAGCTCCGCCTCCAGCTGCTCGGCGCTTGGGCCCTCGAGCTCTCCTGGCGCTGGGGGGCGGTCGTCGAACATGGCGAGGGCGCGGGTCACTGCGCCGACGAGCTCTCGAGATCCAGCATCCTGAGGGCCCTCCGAGAACTCCTGGGCAAGCTTGCGAGCCTGATGCAGGCGTCGTTGCGCGTCGCCGATGACAAGCCACTGCTCCCGGAGCTCACGTTCGCTCTCGTGGCGCTGGACCTCCACGAATTCTTCCTCGGCCTGGGCCATGACGGCCTCGGCGAGACGTCTCTGCTCCACCTGGCCTTGGTAGGATTCGTAGCGCTCCTCTGCCACTTCGAGCGAACGACATGCCTTCTTCTGACGGAGCGTCGCAGTGGCCAGAGGCCCGCGTGAGTTGGCGTGGAGCAGCCCGACCCGATCGCGCCTGTAGGCCGCGATTCGGGCCAGCGCTTCCTCGGCGGTGGTGTCGACAGAGCTTGTGGCAGCCGCCCGTTCCAGGAACTTCTGGAGCTGCCCAGCATCGGCGAGCACCCGCAGCACGTCAGCCTGCCGGACGAACAGGGTTGCCACGGCCGTCTCTCGTGTGAGCCCCAGCAGCGCGGCGCCGTCTAGCGCGCCGTCGTCCCGAAGGAGCTCAGCAGTGAGAGACGTTCTGGATTCGGGGTCGACCGCTGTGCTCCGGCCACCGGGCCCGAGGCTGTGCTCAAGCTGGATGACCCTCCCGCTGTCGAGGACGATCCGCTCTGTGACCTTCCACGACGCACCCCGCCAGGGTTTGTACCTGTCGGTGAAGGCCTGGTCCTCCCGCGACGCCCTTCCTCTGGTGTGCTTCATCCCGCAAAGGCCGACATAGAGCGCAGCGTGCCACGAGGACTTGCCCGACTCGTTCGGGCCGTGCACCACGTTCATGCCCGGACTGAGCTCGAGAGCGTCGCCGGCCAAGGGACCGAACGCCTGAGCCTTGATCGACTCGATCCTCATCGCGGATTGTCCAGTTCCTCGTGACCCGCCAGTGCTCGGAGACCAATCAGGAGCACCCGCTGCCGGCGCTCCTCGGAAAGCACCGGCGAGTCCAGCACCTCGCGCACAAACTGGCCGCGGATCGTCGGTTCTCTGGCAAGGGTCTCGAGCTCACCCCCGACGCCGGCATCCCAGACGACGACGCTGCCGTCACCGGAACCGCCGCCCTTCACCAGGTCCTCACGTTTGACGACAACGTCAGGGGACAAGCGCCCGGTCACCCGCAGGCGCCCGCCCCCGGTCCGATCGCCAACAGCGTCCCGCACCCTGCGCAAGACCTCCGCCTTCGACCGGGACCCCGTCGCGTCGACCTCCACGTCGTACAAGTCAGGCGACGAGACAAGGACCTCCTCACGATCGAGGGAACCATCAGCCAGAACCGTGACCACCACGGCTCCGCGTGGACTGCGCGATCCGAACCCATGGACGATGGGCGCGCCGGGATAGACATGGAGCCGACCGAGATGGCGCTCGTGATAGTGGCCCAGCAGGGCGTGATCGAAGCCGGCAGCCTCGATCTCGGGCTCGGAGAACGGCGCGCACGGCTCGAGGCCAGGCTCACGTTGGTACCCGCCTGCCTCGGCGCCGTGGAACATGGCGATGTTCACTCCGCCCCTGTCGACGCGTACGCCATCAAGCAAGGAAGAGGCCGAGTGGGCTTGACGGTTCGCCGCCCCCCAGATCGTCACGTCGCCGGCACACTCGAGTGGGGTCAGGCGTTCGCTGGTGAAGATATGGACGTTGGGTGGCCACCGATGTCGGGCGTACCCGCCCAGGGGCCCGAGGAAGTCTTCGTTGCCGGGAGCGATGAGCACCGGCACGCCAGCCGAGCGGAACGCCGTCACCAACCACTGCATGGTCGCCGGCTTGACCGTGTGCCGATCGAACAGGTCGCCGGCACAGGCGATCACGTCGACCGACCGCCGCCGGGCTTCGATCAGGATGTCGACGAGGGCTTGCTTGGCGGCCGCCCGACGTGAGCTCGCTATCGCTGGGGTCGCCCATTCGCACGGCCTGTCGAGGCCGACGTCTGAGAGCAGCATCAGCGACAACAGGGGCTTCCCGCTGCCGCCCGGCCCCGCGCTCGCCACGCGCCCCTGGGCCACGAGTCAGTCCTCGAACTCTTGGGTCTGGAACTTTAGCGTCCGAGCGTTTTCGCTCACCGTCCGCCGAACATCGTCAGGGAAACCCTCGGCTGCGGTTGCCTCGATCTCCACGACGATTGTCACGTTCGCTTGGGCCCGCCCGAGCTGGCCCACGATGGCATCGGCGATGTCGCCGAGGTCACGCAGCATCCGCACGGGCTCGAGCGACACCCTGCCGTAGAAGCGTGTCAGCTTCTTTACACCGGCCGGCGATGGCCCTCCGCCGACGCCGCCAGACGGCTCCGTCGTGTCCGGGCTGGTCGTCTCCTCCTCGCCGTCGGGACCTGAGCCCGCTCGCTCACCTCTGTCAGCGTCCATCTGTCGAGACGCAGCGCCGGGCTTCACCACTGCCGATTCGGCGTCGATCACGACGGCGGCGTGCTGCCCACCGACCAGTCCGCCGTACCGGCCAGCGGCTTCATCCACGGCGCTTGCGTAGGCGAAGGTGTCCGGGTCCCACGTGAGAAGGGCCACGCCGGAGCGAACGGCGTCGAGCAGCACAGCCGAGCTCCGCAGGCGGGGCAGGTACAGGTACTGGCTGTAGTCGCTCCATAGCTGCTTGAGCCGCACGTGGTCGCCTCGCCAGAGCGGCACCCGGTCGAGGTCCATGCGCAGCCGTACGCCCGAGTACTCGCCGATGAGGGACTCCTCACTGCGCAGCTTTCTGGCCACCCTCACCGCCAGAGGATCGGGCCCGCTCACGCGAGTCTCGTCCCATGTGACAGTCGTGTCGGTGGTCGTCTGTGACGGTACGAGCACCCACGCGAATGTTTCCCCGATGCGCTGGGCCACGGCATCGTCGAACTGAGCTCGCTTGGTCTCCGCCTGCCGACGTTGGAAGTTGTCGAGGTTGAGCGTCTCCCGCTCGGTGTCGATGGACTTCCAGGCGAGGAAGTCACGTCCCGCTTGGCGCAGTTCCTCCAGGCGGGCCTTGTCGGGGGCCAGGAACACCAGCATGTTGCGATGGAGGCGGTCGCCGGCCGCTCGCTTGTCGAGGAACTGCTTCGATGCGGCTCGTGCCGGGCTGTCGGCCGTCTTGCCGGAATGGGGGTGCTCAGGTCCGAGAACTACCAGGCGGACCTCTGCTTCGTCGGGTACTTCTGCGGGCGATCGCGGTGCGGGGTGGACGCTGGCGAACTCCCCGCGTTGACCGGCCCCGGTGGCGACCGCCAGGCGCCGGCGGATCTCCTCGTCGACGTCATCACCCGTGAAGCGCGTCGCCGCTCGATCCTGGGCCAGCCGGGTCACCGAAGGCTGCAGCGAGTACCAGTAGCGCTGCCCGTCGACGTAGAGGTAGGTGGCTTGGTCGGTCAGACGCCGCAGGGCGTCACCGAACGTCGCCGGGGACTCGCCGGGCTGGACACAGCCGAGCTTGATCGAACGGTCGTCGATGCCCCGGTTGGCGGCGTGCTGCAACGGCGCGGATCCCAGGTAGATGGTCCGGGCCACTCGGCGGGTGGCCGAGTAGCGGCCGAGGTTCGGGTTCTCGCGGTCCAGCCGGAGTGGCAGTGCGTTGGGTCCGTCGATGTCGCTCTCGATGACCGGAGTCCATCCCTCTTCGAGGTACCGGGTGAGCTCGGACGACACCGGCGGCGCGTCGATCGGGATCGTCGCTGGCATCACCAGCAGACTGGAATCGCTGCGCTCCCAGAGCTCGTGGACCACTGCGGCCATGAGGCGAAGGACGCCACGGGTGCGCTGGAACTTGTCGAGCGTCGACCACTCGCCATAGAGACGATCGAACAACTCGGGGTGGATGGGGTAGGCGGCGGTGAGCCGGCGCTCGTAGTCGCCCTCCGAGCAGCCGGAGGGGAACTCGGCCTTCTGGGCCCGGTAGAGATGCCCGAACGCCTTCACCACGGCATCGCGTGCCGGGGCCGCGTCGGCGGGAAGGTCATCGAAGAGCCGTCGGCGGACGATCTCGAAGCCTTCCTCGGCCGACGCCGGCCGCCATGAAGACTCCATCCGGCCGATCACGTTCTTCAGTCGTTCGAGAGCGGCCTTGCCGCCCTCGCCGCCGACCTCGATGTCCGACGCTGGGATGGAGACGACGAGCAGCGCCCCCTCCACCGATCGCGCCGCCTCGGCGATGGCTTGGGCAAAGGTGAACTGAGCGTCGAACGATCCGCCAGGGAGGCCGTCCACGCCGTAGAGCTGGCGGGCGTAGGCCACCCACTCGTCGATGAGAATCAGGCACGGCGCGTACTTCCGCAGGAGTCCGACCAGTGCGGCCCCAGGGCTGGTGCCGGTGCGATCGGCATCGGCGATGGTGGCGTACGCCTCGGCGCCACCGAGCTGCCAGGCGAGCTCACCCCAGAGCGTCCGCACCTCGACGCCCCCGGCCTTGGGGTACGTCATGCCGGGCGAGATCATCTGCCCGACGAGCACGGCGGTGGTGGCCGGAGGAGGGGCTTCCAGGGCCGCCTCGGCGAGCATGGCCTCCACTCCCGGCAACTCGTGAGGGGGATAGCCGGCAGCCAAGTGGTAGAGGGCGATGAGCGAGTGCGTCTTGCCGCCGCCGAAGTTGGTCTGCAGCTCGACCACCGGGTCGCCGCCCTCCTTGCGGAAGCGGCGGGTGGCGTTGAGCAAGAGCTCCCGGAGACCGTCGGTGAGGAAGGTCCGGCGGAAGAACTCGACGGGCTTGCCGTACTCGTCGGCCGCCTCGTCGCGCCAGACCTGGTGGAGGTCGGCGGCGAACTCGGCCTGCTGGTAGCGACCGGAGGCCACGTCGGGGTGGGGTGTTACCACCTCCCGCCACGGCTTCAGGCCGCCGGCCGGCTGGCCCTCGATCGGGGCGACAGCCGCCTTGCGCTGGGTCTGACGGGCCTGCTCGGCGAAGCGGGAGCGCAGGAGGTCCTGGCGCATCCGGTCGACCTCCACCGCTTCATCGGCGGCGGACACGGCAAGCAGGAGACGGTGCATGGAGTCAAGTGCCCTGTAGGCGTCGTCGCCGGAGAAGGAGTCTTGGTGGGCCCAACGGTTGCGCACGTCTCGGAGTTCGCTGACATAGGTCCGCTCACTCTGTCCGAGGACGTTGCGAAACACCTGCTGCCACTCATCCCACACCACCTTGAGCAGGAACTGCGCATCCGTGGGCGACACCTTCTTGGCCGACTGGGCGGTCGCTGGGTCCATCCGGGTGACTGACTGGAGCCAGCCGTCTCCGTGCTTGGCTTTGCATTCTCGGGCGACGAACGGGGCCAAGCCCTGGCTCAGTAGGCCGAGGGCCTTCCCAACGCGCTCATGGTTGGTCGCAGCCACGGGCTAGCGATCCATCTCGGAGCGCAGGGCGGCAACGATCGCCTCGGCGAGCGCTGCGAACCGAAGTGCCTCGGCTCGGGTGGCGTCGCGGAGGTCGTCGGTATAGCGACCGTCGATCGCCCATGGGTTCAAGGCGGCGAGCTCCGCCGTGTCGAGACCGCGGAGCCGGCCGGCCTCGGTACAGAGGCCGTAGAGATGGAGGAGGTTGTGGGTCTTCTTGAAGGGCACACCGGCATCGACCAACGCGGCCTTGAGCGCCTTCTCAACGGTCAGATGGGCGAGAAAACAACCGATACGTCCGACCACCTCGGCGTCGCCGACCATATGTCGGACCGAGCGCAGGTCGTCCTCGACGTTGGCAAGCAGACGGCGCGCTTCGTCATGGTTGTTGTCAGGAAGCTCGTTCATAGACGACCTTGCCTTCGCGCAACGGCCAGTAGTGCATGGACCCGACGACGTCCCGCCGGCGCCTGCACTCGCGTTCATCGGTCACGAAGACCTGGGTGGGCACCGGCGCATTGAGGGCCCGTTCGAGTTCGGCCCCGGACTCACGGCGCTCGGAGTAGTCGACCGACCCGAGTACAACCATCAGGTCGACGTCGGAATCTGGACCATCGTCACCTCGAGCGACCGAACCGAAGAGAATGATCTTCTCCGGGTCAGCCGCATCGACGAGTTGGCGGACGATGTGAGGCACCCACTCGGCGAGGGTTCGCCCCTCGTACCGCACCTTGCCGTTCACGACCTCCACCGCTTGCGCCATGGCTACAGCATCCCCTCCTGCACTGGGCCGGGTGTGGACGTGCCGGCAGCCAGGCGGGCGATCTCGGGCCAGGCGACCACCAGAGCGTTGTAGGCCAACGCATCCTTGGCCCACTTCTTGCGCTCGCAGATGACGTAGAGCCGGTAGGCCAGCTCCTTGGCCGTCTCGCCGAGACCCCCGACGCGACGAAGCAGCTCGGCGGCTTTGGCCTCGCCGCCCGTCTCCAACGCCAAGATAAGGTTCTGGGCTACTTCCCATACGGTGAGTCGGGTGTCGGTGGCGGGGTCCCATGTGCCGAGGAACTCGCTGCGATCGAGCAGGCGGACCTTGCCGGACTGGGACTCCAAGAGTCCCGCCTCCACCAACCCGCCGATCGAGGTGTTCTTGGCCTTCGACAAGGTCTCCGCCAAGCCGTAGGCGCCGCTGCCCATGCCCACCTCCTCGAACCAGGCCAGGGCCCAGCGCGTGTCGCTGTCGAAGTCGCTCTCCTGCTCCCCGAGGGTCTCGTCGAGGACGCTGTTGATGAGGCCGAGGGCGGTTCGGACCGACATGGCCGACCCGTCGGCCTCCACCACCTTGGCGTATCTGCTGAACACGCCCATGCCTGGCCCTATGGCGGACTGCGCCAGGTCGACTGGGGCGATGCTGCCCTGTTGGAGATCGCGGAGCGCCTGAGGGAGCTCGGCCTTGAGCGCAGCAAAGAACTCCTTGCGGGTCGCAAGAGGCGCATCATCTGGACGCGGCCTGCAGACAAGGGCGACAGAGGAGGCAAGGGCGTTGGTACCGATGGAGAGCATCCGGCCACCGCGTTCGCTGCGTAGTGGCCACGTGCCGTGGACCGATAGTCCTGCTCGGATCAGGCCGTCAAGCATCGTCTCCCACCCAGTGGAGGCGAGGCTGCCAACGCCGTCAGATTCCTCGGCTTGCTTGAACGCGTAGATGACGGTAAGCGGATACCCGGAGGCTTGCGAAATTCGCATTCGCGAGAAGGCTGCACCGATTCCCGCCTCGAAGTGTGCGTCGGCGGCGCGTCTGCTCCCGCCATGGCGAAACGGCGTGGCGATGAGCTCCTGGGTCTTCGGCACTAGCAGAGTGCTGAAGAGTTCGGGGTAAATAGCCTTCAGCGACCGGCGGAGCCAAACGTAGAAGAAGTCGGAGAGGTCGGCGTATCCAATGTTGTCGTAGTACGGCGGATCGGTTATATAGCAGACCGGACCGTCCGGTGATACGGCCGTCGCGTCGAGCTGCGACGCGGTCCCGTTGGCCAGTGTTGGAGTTGAAGCGAGGGCACTGGCGACCGCTGCAGAGCCGACGCCGATGTCTCCCGTCGCATTCGCGAATGGGTTCGCTTCGGCGAAGTCCCACACCATGGCGAGCGCTTGTCTCGCGAATGTCGAGCGCGTTGCCCCGGTCCCGTGGCCAGATCGCCAGGTGACAAGCGCCGATAGATCATCGGAGACAGCGCTCACACAGCAGGCCAGATAAGTGGCGACGGCGTTGGCGTAGTCAGCGGTGGCTCCGTCGACGATGGCCTTTTGACGGGCCTCCGTGATTAGGTCGGAGAAGGTGCACATCGCCACCAGTTGGCGGTCGGTGAATAGGTGACGGTGCTTGATCATGCCGTAGGCTTGGACTCGGAAGCCGAGCGCCTGGTCGGGCAGATCGGTGTCGGGGACATCGTCAGGTGGCACCGAGGAGCAGGCCATGTTCTCGTGCTCTTGGTTCGGGGCCAGGTACACGCGACCGCGGTTGCCCTCCGTCACGATTGCCATGAGTTGGGCACCCATCCGGCCCGCCCGAGCCTCGTCGCGGACGAAGCTCAGCGGGACGGGCGTCCCGGTTGCCAGGCACACCGCTCCGCTCCGTCCGACCGTACCTTTGGGGCAGCCGAGCCCGGTACGGATCTCGAATCCGATCCGCTTGTTCTTCCGGTCAACGATGGGCTGGGCCCAGGTCTCCTTTCCCATTTTCGTCGATAGTGCGAAAGACCGCACTAGGGGCATGGGACCATCCCACGCCGGGTTCGGCGACTTGACCGTCCGGGCCCATAGCCAGGCGATCACCGTGCGACCGTCGATAGCAGGGTAAAGATGACCGATTCGGCGCTCGGCCTCGTCGCGCATCCACTTTCCGTAGTACCGGACGTCCTCGGCCAGGCCCTGCGCGCCCGTCCACGCCCCAGTTGCGAGTCGTCCGGCGTCCGGGTGGATAGGGGGCTTGCCGGTGAACTTGGGTGGGATCTCGATGAGGGCCTTGGTGATGAGCACCGCCACGGGGTTCAGATCGGACCCGTGGGCCTTCAACCCGAGCCGCTGGGCCTCTAGCGGGATGGAGCCACCCCCGCAGAACGAGTCGTACACGGGCGGTGGCTTTCCGTCGCACGAGCGCACAATTTCGGCCCTAGCGGCGTCGAGGACCGGTTCGTTGGTGGTGTTCTCCCAGCGTACGAGGTCCTCGATGACGCGGAACAGCCGCTGGCGCTCAGCCTCCTGAGCTTCGACTGTCGGGAACTGTTCCGGCAGCGACGACGGATCGTCGACCAACGAGGCGAAAATGATCGCCCGGCAGGCGGCCAGCGGCCGCCGGGCCCACCACAGATGCAGCGTGGAGGGGTGGCCATGTCGGATCGACTTCTCCCGAGCCGACTCCCGGTTGATCGCCTCCAGTGGCAGCGCAACTTCGATGAGCTTTCGCTTGTAGGTCACGCAGGGGCCCCAGCCCGGTCGAAGTAGGCCTTCCACTTGAGGTTGACGCTGATCGTGTCGAACGGCAGGTCGCCGACCTCCTCGAACGCCCGCCGGAGGTACCGGACATCCTTGGCCGTCGCGTCCTCGACCTCCACCAGGGCGAGAATATGGTTGTCGGGCTTGTTGCGACCGACGCCGACCTCGCTCCGGGTGATCGAGAACGTTTCCGCTCCGGCGATGCGGCCCTTCACCTCGAGAAACCACAAAACGCCGGTGCCGTCCTTCGATTCGATGTCGTAGCCCTTGTTGTTGGGCGGCATCTCATGAGGAGTTCGGCCGATCAGTCGCTCGGCTGCCAGCACGGCATCCACGGCAGCTCGCTCGGTGATCGACCGCTCGCGAGCGCGGTCGACGATCTCCGTCGTCGAGGTCCCCATGAGTGACGCCAGAAGGCCGATCGGGACAACAAGCGCTCCTCCGGTCAGCACCGGCGGAAGCGGCGAAAGCTGGCGCTCGGCGTCGAGATCCTCCAGCCGGCGCTTGAAGCGGGCCTCCAGCCCGTCGGCACGCTGGCGGGCCTTGGCCGAGTTCATGCCGCTCTTAGGTAGCTTCCCGGCGAGCTCCCGGTCCTTCAACTGGTTGGCCCGATGGTCCCAGTGCTTGATCTCCGAGAGCAGGCGTTCCCGGACGGCAGCGGTCGTGCGGTCCACACGGTCGAGAGTCCGTCGTCGCACCTCGTCGAGGTGGGCCCGAGCCAGCTTGACGCCATGGTCAAGCGCCTTCGACTCGAGGTCGGTCCGTACCCAGCCCTCCTCGATCACCGGTGTCAGGAGCTCGATCTCCTCGGGCGTGGCCGGGCGGCAGTCGAGGTAGGGGGCCCAGCCGGCGTTGCGGGCGATGCCGTCGGAGTCGACATCGACGAACTCAAAGCGCTTGGAGACAACCCGGCGGTTGCCGGTGGCGTCCGTGCGACCGTCGACGACGGCGTGCTGCAGGTACACGAGCACCCGAGCCTTGTCGCCGGCATCGGTCTCGTCGACCAGGACCGCGCCCTGGCGCAGCAGGGAGTCGTATCGCTCGATGATCAGGTCGATGGTGCCGTCGAGCAATGGATGCCCAGGTGTGACGTACTGCGCCACCGGACGACCGGCGACCGCGATGAGGGTCTTCTCGAACGTGATCCGCTGGTACTGACGGAGCAGCGGGGCTCCCATGCCGATCTGGCGGTCGCGCCGACGCAGCTCTGCCGGTACATGGGTGATCTCGAAGCGGCCGGGTTCGCGCTCACGGACGGCTCCGCCGAGCAGGGCGAACGCCTCCAAGAAGAAGGACCGGACGAAATGAGGCTGGAGCTTGCGAGTCTCGGCCCGCTCCATCTCGTCCCGGATGCGCTCGACATCGGCCGAGGTCATCACGTCGCTGGCCAGGGCCCGCTCCCGCACCACGTCGCGCAGGGCGTCACCCACAGTCGCATCGACGACCGACGTCAGCCGTGCCTTCACCAGAGGCTGCTCGCCGTAGCGGACGGCCTCGATGAGCAGGTCGCGCAGGCTCTTGTCGCGGAAGGCTTCGCCCAACACGTCGAATACCTGATCACCCAGCGCCTTGCACTGTTCGTCGAGCTTCTGGAACAGGCGGTGGAAGACGAGGCCTTCGCGAGTGTCTTCGGCAATCAGGTTCCACAGGTGGCAGACCTCGGTCTGGCCGATGCGGTGCACCCGCCCGAAACGCTGCTCGATGCGGTTCGGGTTCCAGGGAAGGTCGTAGTTGACCATCAGGTGGGCCCGTTGCAGGTTGATGCCCTCACCGGCGGCATCGGTGGCCACCAGCACCAGCACGTCCTTGTCCTGGGTGAACGCCTCCTGGATCTTGCGCCGCTGGTCTCGCGGCAGGCCGCCGTGGATGGCCACCACGGCCTCGTCGCGCCCGAGGAGGGCCC
>JALZAH010000332.1 GCA_030948425.1 Actinomycetota bacterium | reverse complement strand
GGCCCATGCGGACCAGGCTGTGGGAGCGGCGACCGTGCATGTCGACCACGAACGACACCCCGCACGCGTCATGTTCGAACTCGGGGCGGTACAGCCCGCAGGGCGGGTGAGTTGACATCACTGTCGTCCTTCTTCCGGGGATCTCCGCTGTGGAGCAGCTACAGGAACCTGGCAGGGACGACGCTGGCCCTAACCCAGACCGACCACATTAGTCGACGCTGCGGCCGTCCCGACCGAGCGAGGCTCCCGAGGAGGTCTGGTCACCCCGAGCCCAGTTCCGTCACTGGGCCCACACTGGGCCCACTCCGCAATCCGAGCGGGGCACGGTCCGGTTCCCGCCGAATTTCTGGTTTTGCTTCTTGCGGTGATGTCCCTTTTCGGTCTATCTTGCAAAACCGACAAAGGGCGACAGATTGCCCCATTGCTCCGGTGAACGGTACCTGGTGGTCGGGCCCACGGCACGGTATTCGGGCCTTCACGTTTTGGCGTCCTTTGCGGGGGGTAATCCTTAGGTAATCCAATTCGGTGGTTGCGAAGCTCAAGAGGGGGACCGAAGGATGGCGAAGGACTTGCAGGTAGATCCCGACTCGCTCAATCGAGCGACTGCAGAGGAAAGCGGGCGAAACTGATGGCATCTGTTCTCTCCGGCCGACGCTCGGACAAGGGTGACGGCGAGGACAAGGGTGACGACGAGGACGGTGGGCAGGGCCAGTCCGATTCATCGGGTCAGGGCGGAAAGAAACAGAAATCGGATGCCGGTGGGGGGCGCGTCAAGAACTCGCACATCATCGAGGAGTTCATCGACGTGGGAGTGCCGCACCGGGTTGCCTACGACCAGTGGACGCAGTACGACGATTGGTCGAAGATCTTCAAGAAGGAGTCCGCCAAGAAAGGCGGTGGACGCCAGGACGGCGGCGGCAATGGGGGTGAAGGCGACAAAGACGACGACAGCAAGGTGACGGTGACAGCCAAGATCGGCCCCTCGCAACGCCAGTGGCAGACGGAGATCGTGGAGCGGGAGCCCGGTCGACGCATCGAATGGCGGTCCAAGGGCGGTGCCCAGGCCAAAGGGGTGGTGACGTTCCATCGTCTGGATGACCGCTTGACGTATCTGACGGTGAACATCGAGTACAAGCCCTCGGGGTTCATGGAGACTCTCGGGAACTTCTTTCGCATGCAGCGTCGGCGAACCCGGAAAGACTTGAAGTTGTTCAAGAACTTCGTCGAGCTGCGCGGCCAGGCCACCGGTGAGGGGCCGGGCCCGGTGCGCGGCGACGGGCTTCGCAATGACGTCGACCAGCAGGTGGAAAGCGTCAAGGACAAGGACAAGCGCAGAGGCGGGGGCGACCGGGGGGGCAAGGACGAGGACGGCGAACAATGAGCGACAAGCCAGAGGCTCAACGAATCCCAGGAGGCGAGAGCTGATATGTCACGCCAGCGTGTGCTCGGACTACCGATAGGCAAACAGCGACGGTCACGGTCCCAGGTGGCCAAGGCTGTGGGCGCGGGGGCCGCCATGCTGGCCGCCCCAGCGGTGGCGGTGCCGGCGGTCCGCAAAGCGAGCAAAGTGGTCCATGGTGCGGGCAAGGTGGTCGGCAAGGGCCAGGAGATGGCCGGCAAGGCCTCAGACGTCATGGATACGGCGACCGATATCAAAGAAGCGGTCTCGTCGCATTCGAGCACCATTGGCAAGATCGGCGGAGTGATCTCTGCCGTGAAGGGCAAGTCCGGTAACAGCAAGCCGAAGCTGTCCCATCTGATCGAACAACACACCGACATTGCCGTGGCCCGCTCCACGGTCTACAACCAGTGGACGCAACTCGAGATGTTCCCGACGATCACCAAGGGCATCGAGAGCGTGCAACAAGAGGACGACGAGAAGTCGAAGTGGACGAGCAAGATCGGCCCGTCGCGACGCACGTGGACAGGTCACGTCGTCGAGCAGATCCCTGACGAACGGATTGCCTGGAAGAGTGAGGGGGGCGCTTCCCTCCAAGGGGTCGTGACCTTTCACAGCCTCGACGTCGATCTGACCAGAGTCCTGGTGCAAATGGAGTACAAGCCGAAGGGCCCAGTCGAATGGGTCGGTAACACGTTGCGGATCCAGCGTCGGCGCGCAGCGCGCGACCTTCGGCTGTTCAAGCACTACCTGGAGCTGCGAAACGAGGAAACAGGCGCATGGCGGGGGCGCATCGACGAGGACAAGAAGCTCGAACCGCAGTTCGCTGGACAGGGGCGCGTCAAAGGGGCCAAGAAGTCCGGCGATGGCGGGTCAGGGAGCGACACCAACCGCGGAAGGGCTTCGAGCGACGACCGCAAAGACGCCAGTCGTCGCAGGTCGAGCAGCGAAGGGCCGGGATCAAGCCGTGACCGTGGTTCGGATGGTGGTTCCAACGGGGGCGGAGCGAACGGGCGGAGCTCCACCGGCTCCCGTGGCTCCAGCGGCTCCGACGGGCGAAGCAGCAACGGCCGTAGCCGAGCAGCGTCGGGTGACCAATCGTCTGCACGCCGTTCGACCCCGGGCAACTCGAGCGACCAGCGGAGTAGCCGGCCACGGCGGACTCCGACGCGGAGTAGCTCGTGAGCAGCGGTCAAGGCACGCTCAATCGGGCGCCTCGCCCGAGCAGCCTGGCCGACGTCTTGGACCTGATCTTGGACAAGGGCCTCGTCATCGACGCCTACGTACGGGTATCGGTGGCAGGGATCGAACTTCTGACCATCGACGCCCGCATCGTGATAGCCAGCGTGGACACGTACCTGCACTTCGCCGAGGCGGTCAACCGCCTCGACCTGGCCGAGACGGAGACGAAGGGGATCTCCGGATTGTTCGGCAACGACTCGGGAGACGACAGCTCATCAGACGACGGAGCCGACGAGAAAGCTGACAGTGCCGGCCATGCGCGCTCGGCGCTGCACGGCGGCGAAGAGCAGCCCAGGGGCGGCGGCGACGGGAGACGTAAACGCCAGCCGGCCACGATCGCCCGTCGCCTGGCGGATCGCGGGAAATGGGAGGACGAATGACCGAAGTACACGGGGCCCCGGCCCCGACGACAGTCAAGGAGAATCGCTGATGCTGGCCCGCAAGCGACATGTCATGGAAGAGATGAACGGGGTTGATCGAGCCGCTGGGGTCGTCCTGGCGCTCGGGGCGCTCAACTGGGGCCTCGTGGGAGCTGCCAACTTCGACGTCGTGCGCGCCACCCTCGGCCGGTCGGCCGGAGCGCGGGCCGCGTACGGGGTAGTCGGCGCCAGCGCTGCCTATGCCCTGGTCCGCGGCCGCCAACTGGGTCGACGCTGAACGAACTGCGGGTCGGCGCTGAAGCCGCCCCCCCATCCTGCGAAGGAGACACACGTGTTCAAAAGATTCACAACCGGCATGGCCATTGGCTACGTGCTCGGAGCGAAGGCTGGTCACAAGCGCTACGACCAGATGACCGAGCTGGCCGAGCGCGCCTTTGAGATCCCGGTGGTCGAGCGGCTGGCCGACAGCGGTCGGAGCATGGCAAAGGGCCAGGGTCGACGCATGTTGGCCGGCCTCAAGGAGCGGGCTCAGTGGAATGACTCCGACGACTCCGATGACTCCGACGACTTCGATGACTCCGACGACTTCGATGACTCCGTAAGGGACGATCGCGGAGACGAGGAGGACGGGGCGGACGTTGATGATGCAGACGATGATGACGAGGCCGTCGACGAAGATGCCGAGGAAGACGATGCCGAGGAAGACGATGCCGAGGAAGACGATCCCCAGGCCTTGGAGGACGAAGACTACGAGAGCGGCAACGAGGCCGACGAGGACGACGCCGTCGACGAAGACGACCAGCAAGTCGATGACGGTGACGATGACGAGCCCTCCGATGACGAGGCAGGCCAGGAGCGTGGAGATGCGGATGACGGCGAGGAGGAGCCTCGTGGCCGCTCCCGTCGCCGGGTGGGCTCGCTAGCCTCCGCAGCCCGGGAGCGGGGGCGGGTCGCCTGATGGCCACCACGCAAAGCTCCGTATCCCGGGCGCCTCGGCCGAGCAGCCTGGCGGACGTACTCGATCTGATCCTTGACAAGGGTCTGGTCATCGACGCCTACGTCCGTATCTCCGCCCTCGGCATCGAGGTGTTGACCATCGATGCCCGCATCGTGATCGCCAGTGTCGACACCTACCTGCATTTCGCCGAGGCGGTCAACCGACTCGATCTGAGCCAAACGGAGACCCAGGGCATTCAGGGCCTTACGCAGGGGCTCAGCGAGTCCGGGGCCAAGGGCAAGGTCCGTGGCGCACTGGAGGGCGGTAAGGAGGCGATCACGGGTCGCGGCAACGGCTCTGGTGATCGCCAGGAGTCCCGCTCCCGCCGGGGGTCCTGAGTGCCGCCGGCAACGATGGGTCGTTGTTATGTGTACGGGGTGGTGGCCACGGACAGCGTCGGTGATCTGGTCGTACCAGATGGGGGGCTGAAGGGTGCACCGGTGACTGCGGTGTCCTGCGGTGAGGTGGCCGCGATCGTCAGCCCACTCGAATCCGAACGGGTGCGCAGCTCCCGCGCCGACCTGTCGGCCCACGCGAGAGTGGTCGAGTTCGTGGCTTCGGGTTGCACCATCCTGCCGCTCCAGTTCGGGGTGGTGATGCCGAGCGAGGGTGCCGTGATCGAGGATCTCTTGGGTTCCAACGGCGAAGGTTTGTCGCTGTTGGTTGACGAGATGGCCGCCAAGGCGGAGCATCGGTTGAAGGCTACGTACCTCGGTGACGTCGCTCTGCGGGATGCCGTCGATGCCAACCCATCGATTCGCCGACTTCAACAAAAGGTCCGGTCTCTCGGCGAGGCGGCCAGCTATCACCACCGCATCCAGCTTGGGGAACTTGTATCTGCGGGGCTCGAGCAGGTCAAGGCGGACGATGCCGCCATGATCCTTGGGCGGCTGCGCAGCTGGGCGGTTTCGACGCTGGTGCTTCCCGCTCGTCGAGATGACGTTGCTGTGCATGTTGCATTCCTCGTCGACGTAGCCACGGTGCAACGTTTCGACGAGGCGATCGACGCCGTCGCCGAAGAGTTTGGCCACCGGATGTCTTTCGAGGTCATCGGCCCCCTCGCCCCCTGGGATTTCGTGACTCAGGATCTGGTTGCGGGCCAGGAGCCGCTGCCGGCCAGCACGACGCCGGGGAGGCGATGATGGGTCTGCTCACCAGGCTGGTCCTGTTGCCATTGGCCCCGGTCGAAGGTGTCGTGTGGATCGCACGCCAGCTCGAAGAGCAAGCCGCTGAGGAGCTCTACGGAGCTGACAGCATCCGCCGTCAACTCGCCGAACTGGAGGACGCCCTGATTGAAGGCCACATCACGGAAGCGCAGTACCTCGAGTCTGAGGACCTACTCCTCGACCGACTCGACGAGGCCTTGCAGCCCGGGCGGTTGGGGAGCGAGTCATGAGCCCGGCTCGGCGCCAGCCCCAGGACACCGGACATGAAGCGACCGCCAGGAACAGGTCGCCCGAACGGCGTTCGTCGACCGCCGATCGGTCGAGCGACAACAGTGGCGAGGGCCAAAACAGTCAGGCCACCCACCGCTCCGCCGACATCCGGTCCGTGATCTCTTCGGCCCGAGGACAGCTCCAGGATCTCACCGGGCGACCGACGGAGGCAGTGACCTCGGTGGAGCGGGTGCAGGACGGCTGGCGCCTCAGCATCGAGGTGGTGGAGCTGGAACGCATCCCACCGTCCACCAGCATCCTGGGGAGCTACGACGTACAAGTCGACCAGGATGGCAATCTGCTCGAGTACGCCCGCACCGGCCGCTACCACCGCAACCAGGCCGGCGAGGCGGAGTGATGAGTGTCGGCCAGGAGCGTCCGGGGCCCTTGCGCTATGCCGGCCAACCGTCAGGAGTCGGGCGCGGCGACACGACGAACCTGGCCGACCTGCTCGAGCGGATCCTGGACAAAGGCATCGTCATCGCCGGGGACATCAGCATCAGCCTGGTGGATGTGGAGCTGCTCACCATCAAGATCCGGCTGCTGATCGCATCGGTGGACAAGGCCCGGGAGATGGGCGTGAACTGGTGGGAGTCCGATCCATGGCTCTCGAGCCGGGCCGCTGATCAGCGTCGGGAGCTCGACAGCGGCGACAGCGACGCCGTCGCCAATCGGCTGGAACGCCTCGAGGCCGCCATCGATCGACTGCAGATGACGGCGGCCGGCCGCGGAGACGGCCCCGGTGAGGACAGGCGGAAATGACCGCACCCGACGGGCACGACACCTTGTCAGCGGCTTTGCAGGCGTTGGCTCGCCACGTTGCGCCCGAGGTCCTCGCCGAGGCACTCCGCGACGCCCGGGCCGAGGCAACGTCGATCCTGCGCCGAGGACTGGTGGATGCGTTGCTCGATGAAGCGGCCACAACGATGCCGATACCGACCGACCCGGACTCCTGCCCGACGGGGTACGGAGAACAGGCGATTGCAAAACCGGGGTCGGTTGCTGGCGAGCAGGCAACGCGCCGCCGCGGCGCGGGGGCCGCCTCTCCGGCGGACCGCCCTACCGACAAAGCAGTCGGAGCAGCGGGGGTCGACGACGGCCTGTACGTCTACTGCATCACCTCTGGCCCTCCTCAACGCGTCACCGGTCTGGTGGGCATCGACCGTTCCCGCACCTATCCCATCGTGGAGGACGACCTCATTGCGGTGGTGAGCGACGTCTCCGGGCAGCGGAACCGGTGGGGAATCGGTGTTGACGGGGAGCCAGATCTGGAGCTCCTGGCACCGCGACTCCAAGAGCACGAGGATGTGCTCGAAGGGATCCTCAAGGAGGGGAGCGTGCTCCCCATGCGCTTCGGGACCCTCTACGGCTCTCGGGATGCCGTGAGCGAAATGTTGGCGACCCACGGCGAGCCCATCAGAGCCGTCCTCGATCGGGTCGA
Organism: Actinomycetota bacterium; assembly: GCA_030948425.1. Lineage (GTDB taxonomy): Bacteria > Actinomycetota > Acidimicrobiia > Acidimicrobiales > Palsa-688 > JALZAH01. The sequence continues at coordinate 5,349 of JALZAH010000332.1, read as the reverse complement.
GGGAAAGGTGGAGTGGGGTCTGACGGTGACGTGGGACAGCCGGCGGGCCGCCGCCGCGCTCGCCGACGCCGGCGCCGGCGCAGAGATGGGCGCCTCGCAGACCCGCTCGCCCGGGCGCGCCTACCTGAGCCGGCGCGAAGCCGACAAGGCCCGAGCCGAGCACGTGGCGCAACAGCGCGCCCAAGTATCCGCTGACCTGCACCACGCCATCGACGACGCAACGACCGCCAGCGTCGTCCACGCGTTGGCCGGCCCCCAGGGTGGAGACGACGGCATCGAGACGCTGATGCGTTCGTCGTATCTCGTCGCCAGATCGGATCGGGACCGTTTCGAGGCCGTCATCGTTGAGGGTCTCGAGGCCGGCGCCCAGCTCGGCCTGAGCGGAGAGTTGACCGGTCCGTGGCCGCCGTACAACTTCTCCCGCCTGCAGCTCGCGGGAGCGGCCGTATGACCGCCGCCGACTTCGTCGACACCGGAAACGACGTCACGTTGCTTGATCTGGCCGACCGACTCCTCGACAAGGGAGTCGTCCTCAGCGGCGACATTGTCCTGTCGGTGGCCGGCGTCGACCTTGTCTACATAAGTCTCCGGGGCTTGGTGGCGTCGGTGGACACAGCGATGGCCCTCGGCATCGACCAAGGAATCGATTTCCGATGATCTATGTGTACGCCGTGATCGACGAGCCCGAGCTGACCGTGGACGGCCTTCGAGGCCTCTCCGACGCTCCACTCGTGCGCCTCTCGCAGGGCCCGGTGGCAGCGGTGTGCACGATGCATGACGAACTGAACCTGGAGACCGACGCCGAGACGCTATGGCGCCATGAGCAGGTCACTGCCTCGCTGATGGCCCGCTGCACGGTGGCGCCGGCGCAATTCGGGACGGTCCTCTCCGACCTCGACGCGCTTGGGGCCGTACTCGACGTCCAGGGCGAACGGCTCACGTCCGTGCTCGCAGCGCTGCAGGGCAAGGTGGAGTTGGCTGTCCGTGGTCGCAAACCTGCCACCGGTGACGGCGATTGGCGCACCGCACACGACGAACAAACCTACCGGCAACGGTCACACCCTGCATCGGGCCGGGCATACCTCCGCTCCCTGCAGGGGGCCATGGCCGTCCGTGCGGAGGGCACGCTCTCCGAGTCGTTGGCGGAGGTCCACGCCACGCTGGCGGAACGTGCGGCGGCATCCACGATCCAAGCAAACGCCGACGGCTCCATGGTCGCTGCGTATCTCGTGGATCGAGGCAGCGTTGCGTCATTCCGCGACGGTGTGATCGGTGAGCGCCAACGCCACCATGACATCCGGTTGTCGCTCACCGGGCCCTGGGCCCCCTTCAGCTTCGTCGAGAGGGGAGCCATGACCTGTGCCTGAACGGTGCTCTCCATCGGCCGCCGCCTCCTCATTGCCGATCAGCGACGCCCGCAAAGCCACCAAGGGCAAGTTGTTGTGGGCGGACGACGGTTTCGAACTCAACCCTCGGAGCCTGGAACGTCGTGGCGTGGGTGAGGCCCGACGGATCAACGCCGATCCGGAACGGATCGAGCAGGGGATGGCGCAGCTGGTGCTCACCGTCATCGAGTTGTTGCGCCAGCTCATGGAGCGCCAAGCGCTGCGCCGAGTGGAGCGGGGGACGTTGACCCACGAACAGGAAGAACAGCTGGGGACGGCGCTGATGCGCCTAGCAGACACCATGACCGAGCTCAAGGAGCAGTTCGGTCTCACCGATGACGATCTCAACCTGCACCTCGGTCCCCTCGGGGACCTGTTGTGATCGGCCAACGCAGGACTACCCGGCAACCCCGGGGGCCCGGGCATCTCACAGGAGGCACCACACGTCATGAAGAAGCGCAAGGTCAGCAGCACCGCCGGTCCGACGGCACTCGTGGCCGCGACGGGCAAGCGGATCTCGAAGAAGAGCCGATCCCATGGCCACCATTTGCCCGGAAGCAAGGTCCTGCCCGACATCCTCGATCGGATCGGGTCGACCTCGGACGCGGTCGAGCAGCTGTTGCCCGGCCATAAAAAGAGAGGCGGACGCCTGAGCCTGCCCGGCCGCAGCAAGTCTCGCCGTAAGAAGGGCCGCGGGATGGTCAAGCTTGCCCGCAACGCCGGTACCGTGCTGAGCGCAGCAACCTTTGCGGCTGATCTGTATTCGGAGTTTCGCCGGGTCAGCGATGCCCAGGGCAGCGGGGCCGATCGTCAGAGCGACAACGGCCGTGGCGACCAGGACGGTGGCTCGCACGAGGGGAGCGACGGCGGGTCCCGACGGAAGGGTGGGCAGGGCGCGTTGGCGCGGTCCGGGTCGCCGCGGGCACCAGACGACGAGGGCGGGGACGGGGGCCGATCGTCGAGGGCGAGCGCGTCCTCGCCGGTGGCGCCGCGGACGCGGGGCACCGTGGAAGCGTCAGCTCGGCCAGTGTCGGGTTCCGCTGCATCGTCCACTGTTTCGCCAACCAAGCGGGCTCCAGCCAGGAAGGCGGCCGTCGCCAAAAGGAGTGATGGGACGAAGCGACCGGGAGCAGACCGGGCTGGAGGCTCCACGCAGGCCTCCGCCAAGAAGATGCCGGCCCAAAGGCAGGCCGCCTCCAACAAACGGCCGCCGCCAAAGCGCCAGGCCGTCGCCAAGCGAGCGACGTCTTCCAAAGAGGCGCCTACTTCCAAAGGGGCGCCAGCCAAGCGGTCTGCGGCGAGCTCCAAGCGGTCGGCTCCAACCAAGCGTTCTGTGACCAAAAAGCCGGGGGCCAAGCAGTCAGCACCCACCAAGCAGTCAGCACCCACAAAGCGGACGAGCACCGGACGCTCTGCAAACGGCTCGAAACCCCCAGGCTCGTCGACCAACGGGTCGGGTCGTGGCCGCTCACTTCACACCGCCGCGGCCAATGGCCAGGGCTGAGAACCCGCTCAACACACCGACTCAGCCCGCACCACCACTGAGGAGCGATCATGTCCGACGATCTTCGTAGCCGAGCGATGCAGGTTCTCTTGGACCAGGTGGCATCGGCCAAGTACCCGAGTGTTTCTATGATGAATCGCGTTGAAGAATCGGTAACCGACCGGGAGACCGCACATCGGTATGTCGAATTGCTGCTCGAAGCGCTCGAGCGCGATGCGTATCCCAGTCCCACGATGCTCGATCGTGTGCTGCACCTCGTCGAAGTGCTGGAAAAGCAGGGATAGCTCCAGCTACAGCGCTCAGCAGGGTCGCCAGTCCTGACGGCGCAGCACCAATTTGGCGGGGTGCTACGGTGGAAAACCGCAGATCAGCGGAAGCATTCGCGGGCGCTTGGCTCAGTTGGTTAGAGCGCAGCCTTCACACGGCTGAGGTCACAGGTTCGAGTCCTGTAGCGCCCACCACGTTCTCCCTGCTCAGGAGGGTTGTCCTTGGCGGAGGATGGGTCGGAAGTCGCAAGGCTGAGATCTGTCGCGCGGGGATCGCGCGGTCGCAGACGTTCGCCGACGATGTCGGCTGCGGCCCGGTCTGCGACCCGGCTCGCTCGGGCGTACAGGCCGAGGGTCATCTGAGGGCTTGAGTGACCGAGGCGAGTCTGGGCCGTCTTCACGTCCACGCCGCCCAGGACCAGGGCGCTGGCGGCGATCGAGCGCAGGTCATGGAAGTGCAGGCCGAGCAGTCCGGCCCTCTCGGTTGCCGGCAGCCACACCCGCCTGCGCCAGTTCTCGTAGTGGAGGGGTCCACCTTCACTGCCCGTGAAGACCAGGGCAGAGGTGTCGGCGCCGGTCAGGCCCCGTCCGGCCAGTACGGTGGCGAGCTCGGCCATCAACCAGACGGGTGTGGCCAGGGTGCGCCGGCCCGCGGATGACTTGGGCGGCCCGAGGCGGCCGTCTCTGTTCAGCTGCTGGCGGACCCTGACAGTGCCTCGGAGCAGGTCGAGGTTGGCCACGGTGAGCCCGGCACACTCGGCCCAGCGCAGGCCGAGGAGGGCGGCGGTCCACATCATGGTGGCCTGGTCGCGCTCGAGCTGGTCCGCCAGGTCGCTCAGCTGCTCGGCGTCGAGCTGGGGGCGGTCGATCAGGTCGGCCTTGGGGAGGCGGATGCGGCGGCAAGGGTTGCGGGCAATGAGCTCGGCGTCTTCGGCGTAGGCCAGCACCGCCCGGAGGGTGCCGTACATGCGCCCGACCGTGTTGGGAGCCCGCTTGGTCGTCCAGGTGTTGACCAGACCCTGAACATCCGCTCGGGTGAGGGAGCGCACGGGGCGTTCGCCGACGGCGGGGAGGACCCAGATGTCGAGGATGCTGCGGTCCCGCTTGAGCGAGGAGGCGCGCTTGGTGACATCGGAGGCCATCCACGTCTCCGCCACCTCGGCCACCGTGGTCTTGGTCCGGCGGTGATCCACCACGATCCCAGCCAGCTCGTCGGCCTCTACTTTGCGGCGGAACACGTCGGAAGGCCTTGTTGGCCACCCGGCCGCTCGGCAGGCGCCAGCGGACGTCGTAGCGGACACCATCACCGGTCGTTCGCTTGTGGATGTGCGCCATGTCAGCGTTCCTCGCGTCCGCAGCTGGGGCTTCGTCGGTCGCCCGGTCCTCGGCGGCGAACGGGAGGCGCAGGGCCTCGATGAGCAAGCCGGCCGGGGGCGTTGGGCGCCGACGGGCTTCGTTGCTCTTCATCCTCGTCGACCCCTGTGACGAGGGCTGGCTTGTCTGCCGTTTCGACCCTGGTCCGTCTCTTCCTTGCCCGAGCGTCTCGACGTAGGAGCGGACGGCGGCGTAAGGGATCCGCCGGCAGCTGCCGATCGGGACGCTGGGCAGCTTGCCCTCCGTGAGGAGTGAGGCCGTAAACGGTGGTGCGTCCCACGGCGAGGATGTCAGCAGTCTGCTTCGGGGTCAGGAGCAGGGGAGTGGCTTCGTCTGGCGCGTCAGGTTCAACGGCAAGCGACTTGGCCCAGCCGCTGACGTGGTGCTTGGGCCGGGGCTTGCCGGCTTCGCCGGCCGCCCCGTCCACCCGGTCATGAGTCGTCCCAGGCGTCGAGCGTTGATCGATGACTCGTTCAGTCGCCCGGTGCCCGTCCTGGGTGCGTCCGACCGCGCTCCGTTGACTCTCACTGGACGCCTGACCGGGAGTCCCCGTCACCGCGCGTCGGCCGCTCACGACGCTGCCCTTCTGAGTCGTCGGCGATAGATCCGCTCGGAGAAGAGGGTCCGGCTTATGGTTTCGTAGTCCCGGAGGGGATCGCCGAGGGCGGTGAGGGTGTCGTCGATCTGGTTAGTCCTAAAACAAGCGTTCCCGGCCTGGGACCGGCCGTCGAGTCGGTGAGGTCGGCCTTGGCGCCGTGCGTAAGGGCGTTTCGTGGGCGCGTCTTGCTGTCGGACAGCACGACCGGTCCTCTTCGCCGCC
>JALZAH010000330.1 GCA_030948425.1 Actinomycetota bacterium | reverse complement strand
ACGGCAACCATGGCCGCAGCCAGCTTGACAACCAGTCTCACGGCGAGGCCGACGTCGGCTGCTCCGATTCCCACCGGCGGCGGGCAGCTCGCAGGCGCTCGAGTGTGGGCGCCCGACCCAGTGCCTGCAGCGACTCGAACAGCGGCGGGCCGACGCCACGACCGGTGATCGCCACCCGGATCGGCGCCTGTGCCTTGGCCAGCTTCAGGCCGTGGCGCACGGCGATGGCCAACATGGCCTCGTGGATGTCCTGGGCCTCCCAGTGACACGACTCGAACGCCGCCAGCGCGTCGTCGACAACGCCCCCGGCCTCGGGCAGGCGGGTCACCCCCTTCTCCCAGGCCTGGGCGTCGATGACCGGCGCTTCGAGGAAGAGGAAGTCGACCATCGCCGGGACCTCGCCGAGGGTCTGCACCCGCTCCTGCACCAAGGGGGCCACGGCCTCGAACACCGAAGGGTCGAGGCGCTCGGGCGGCCATGGCGGGTCCTCCATCAACCACGGGAGCGATTCGCGCACGAAGGTGGCGACCGGCAGCGCCCGCAAATAGGTGGCGTTCACGTGGGCCAGCTTGGCGAGGTCGAAGAACGCCGGTGCCTTGTTGACCGCCTCCACCTCGAACAGCGCCACCATCTCGTCGAGGGGGACGATCTCGCGGTCACCGGGCGGGGCCCAGCCGAGGAGCGCCAGGTAGTTGCGCAGAGCTTCGGGCAGGTACCCCTGACCCCGGTACTCCTCGACGGCCACAGCATTGCGACGCTTCGACAGCTTGCGACGCTGCTCGTCGACCAGCAACGGAAGGTGGGCGAACACCGGGACCTCGTGGTTCCCGAGGGCCTGGCGCAGCAAGAGCACCTTGGGGGTGGAGGGCAGCAGGTCCTCCCCCCGGATCACGTGGGAGATGGCCATGTCGGCGTCGTCGACGGCGTTGGCCAGCAGGAAGGTCGGGCTGCCGTCACGGCGCTGGATGACAACGTCTTCGAGGGTGCCGTGCTCGAAGTGGACGTCGCCCCGGATGAGGTCGTGCACCACGGTCTCGCCCTCGTCGGGCGTGCGCAGGCGCAAGGCCGTGTCGGCACTTCGCACGACCCCCCGGTTGCGACAGAACCCGTCGTAGCCCGGAGGTGCCCCTGGCGGAGTGCGGGCGGCGATGGCCTCTCGTGTGCAGTCGCACCAGTAGGCGCGGCCTTCGGCGAGGAGGCGGTCGGCGGCCTCGGCGTAGAGGTGCATCCGGGTCGACTGGCGGATCGGTCCTTCGTCCCAGTCGAGGCCCAGCCAGTGCAGGGTGCGTTCGATGCCCTCCACCAACTCGTCGCGAGAGCGGGCCGGATCGGTGTCCTCGATGCGCAGGACGAAGGTGCCGCCGGTGTGGCGCGCGAACATCCAGTTGAACAGGGCGGCCCGGGCACTGCCCACGTGGAGAAAACCGGTGGGCGCCGGGGCGAATCGGACGCGGGGGACACTCACGAACCGAAGGCTACTGGTGGGTTCTCCCGGTACTGTCGCCTCCATGGCCCCGAGCGTGCTCACCCCCCGAGCGGACAACTATCCCCAGTGGTACCAGGACGTGGTGGCCAAGGCCGAGATGGCGGACAACGGGCCCGTTCGGGGCACCATGGTGATCCGCCCCTATGGCTACGCCATCTGGGAGCGCATGCAGCGCGAGCTCGACGACCGCATCAAGGCGGCCGGAGCACAAAACGCCTACTTCCCGTTGCTGATCCCCGAGTCCTACCTGCGCAAGGAGGCCGAGCACGTGGAGGGGTTCAGCCCCGAGCTGGCGGTGGTCACCCACGGAGGGGGCAAGGAGCTCGAGGAACCGGTGGTGGTGCGCCCCACCAGCGAGACCGTTGTCAATGTCTTCATCGCCAAGTGGGTGCAGAGCCACCGCGACCTGCCCATGCTGTTGAACCAGTGGGCCAACGTGGTGCGCTGGGAGCTGCGACCCCGGCTGTTCCTGCGCACCACCGAGTTCCTCTGGCAGGAGGGCCACACCGCCCACGCCACCCAGGCCGAGGCCCGGGCCTACGCCGTGCGCATCCTCCGGGAGGTCTACGAGGACTTCGCCGTCAACATGCTGGGCCTGCCCGTGCTGGTCGGCCGCAAGACCGAACGGGAGCGCTTCGCCGGGGCCGACGCCACCTTCACCTTCGAGGGGATGATGGGCGACGGCAAGGCCCTGCAGATGGGCACCAGCCACGAGTTGGGGCAGAACTTCGCCAAGGCCTTCGGTATCGAGTTCCAGACCTCGACGGGCACCACCGAGCACGCCTGGCAGACGTCGTGGGGCGTGACCACCCGGCTGGTGGGCGCCCTCATCATGGGCCACGGCGACGACGCCGGCATGCGTGTGCCCCCTCGCATCGCCCCCGTGCAGGTCGTGGTCGTACTGGTGAAGGCCGACGACGGGGCCGGCCAGGTGGCCGCGTCACTGGTGGCCGACCTGGTCGGGCGCGGCGTGCGGGCGGAGCTCGACGACCGGGTCGGCACCAGCTTCGGGCGACGCGCCGTGGAGTGGGAGCTCAAGGGCATACCCGTCCGCATCGAGATCGGACCGCGTGACCTGGCCGCCGGTAACGCCACCCTGGTGCGGCGCGACACCGGCGAGAAGGTGGCCACGGGTGTCGATGGTGTGGCCGAGGCGGCGGTCGGTACCCTCGACGACATCCAGGCCACCCTCTACCGCCAGGCCACCGAGATGCGCGATGCCCGCACGACCGACGTCACCTCGGTGGCCGACGCCCGGGAGGCGGCTCAGACCGGCTTTGCCCGGGTGCCGTGGGACGTGGTGCGCGACGACGAGGTCGGCCTGGCCCAGGGCGGTGTCACCGTCCGCTGCCTCCAGCGCGACGACGGCGAGCTCCCCATGTC
>JALZAH010000284.1 GCA_030948425.1 Actinomycetota bacterium | reverse complement strand
CGAGGATCGGTACGTGGAGACACCCAGGAGCATGCGGAACGTGAAGGCGCCGGCGAGCAGGAGTATGACCGACGAGACGACGAAGACCACGATCCCGATAAGGCCGGCTACGACGATCCGCACGAGGCGCCAAAGGTAACACCCCTGCCCGGCAAGCCGTCGCCCGGCTACTCGGGCTGCCCTATACGGACGACGTTGCCGAAGGCACGGCGGTCCATGGCGTGGCTTCATCCTCCCCGAAGCATGCGAACCGGTCGGCGCCCCCGGTGTTGAGGATCTCGTCCTTGCCAATGGCGGGGTCGGGGTTGTCGACGATGGTCAACGTCATGCCGTTGTCGAAGACGAGGGTGATGACCGGGAGTGACACGATGCGTCGTCTGGATTGCAGTTCGAGAACGGAGGATCGGTGGTGTCCAACGGGCCTTGCGGGCGAGAAAGCGATGACGCAGTCAAGGCCCGGCATAGAGGGCCGAGGCACCATCCAGCCAGGAACCGACCTCCCGTAGGATCCGCCGCCCGTCATCGCGTTCGAACTGCGCAACCTTCCACGCGCTCCAGAATAAGCCGAAGGAACTGCCAAAGCCGATACCCAAGATGGAGGCCGAGAAACGCCCCATCACTGATGAGGCGACTAACAGGACCGTCACACCGATCGTCGCCAAGACGTTGAGAGTAGGGAACGGCGCGGGCACCACGACAGCTCCGGGTGGGGGCGGGACCATGACCCTCTTGAGGGCGTACCGGTTCCCAGCGAATGTGACGCACGCCCCGAGCAGAGCCAACACCCCGAAAAGGACGAGAGCCAAGACCTTGCGGGGGGCAAACGGCAGGGCCACGAGGAATCCGGGAGCGTGCGTGGACAGGCTGACCCACCCGACAACCAGATATCTTCGGCGAACGGGAACAAGTTGGACGACCTCGGGAGCGATGGTCATCACCCAAGGATAGGAAGGGACGAGCAGCGCCGGCGGCAGCGAGCGGAACCCCCCTGGTAGCGCGGTCGGGGTATCTCCGGAGGCCTGGTCTCCGCACCGGCTCACCGCCCTCGGCCAGAGGCCGCACGATGGGTGTCCGTCTGACGGAGATCGGAGGTAGCTGCGACGAATTCACGCTGACGCGGCCCCGGATCCTCGACTACGAGCACGCCGGCTGGCGGGCGACTGAGCTGAGGTGCCGGTTGTCGCGCCGGCCGCCTAGAGGCCGCGGAGGGGTTTCTCGTGTGCGATCAGGGTGGGGACTACTGCAGACATCTCGTCGACGGTGAGAGGTCCGGGCCGCCCGGGCCCGTTACCGTACCCTGTGCGGCATAGGCTTCCTGGACTGTCGCGGCTTCAACCGTCTGGATGATCTCGACCGCCGAGTCGCCCGACGAACCCCGATACTCATCGTCATCTCCCTGGTGCTGTTTCTCGCGATCTCCGCGGCCGAGGTGGCTCGCGGGCGATGGGCGTCGGCGCTCGTCGGTGTCGGTCTTGTGACCAGCGCGGTCATCAGTATCATCCGGCGGAGGCGGCGCGCCGAGGGCAAGGCTGACGGAGACAGGCCCGGTTGACTGCGCCCGTGAGCGGGACGAGGGTCCGTCTGCCGGCTGACCCCGGTGGGTCGATCTCTCGACCTCAAGAGTTGCCAGGCCGACGCCACGCTGAGGGCCAAGCCGCCGGCAATCCCGAACACCAACACGCAGGTGAGCGGCCGAGCAACCGGCGCCTCGCCTTCGGGCGCTTCGCGCAACCGTGGGATGAGCAGGTCGTAGGGGATCCACCAGCGAGAGCAGGGGCCTCGCTGAACTCGGTGTGTCTGACGCATCGAGAACAGGAGGCCTCGTGGCACCCGACACTATGCAGGTCCGGCTGCATCTGCGGTTGATCCAAGTGCTCAGCGTCGTGGTCGACGCCCTCGACGAACTGGTGGTGGCTGTGCGCTGCACCCGCTCGTGGTCGCGCTGCCCGCACTGTGTCCCGCGGCCCGCTCGCCTTGTAACGTCCTCGGTCACGCATGACACGCTACGCGCCACCATCCCGCCGACGAAGGCATTCGGCTAGGAGTGCGGAAGCTCGCATCGCTGGGGTCAACCGCCGTCGGCTTCGGTCTTCGCTGATGGGCGATTGATGAGCAACTTTGCGGAAGTGCATTTCACCCGAAGGCCGCA
>JALZAH010000271.1 GCA_030948425.1 Actinomycetota bacterium | reverse complement strand
CTCGGCCCATGTCCAAGCAGAAGCACTGGCGGATCGTCGAAGTCCTGGAACGAGCCAAGTGATGACCGCCTCCTACTCCCGAGACAGCGCCATCGCCGACCCACGAAGGCAGGGACGACCATGATCCAGCAGGAGAGCAGGCTCCGGGTGGCCGACAACTCCGGCGCCCGGGAGGTCCTCTGCATCAAGGTGCTCGGTGGATCCAAGCGCCGTTACGCGTCGATCGGGGACGTGTTCGTGGCCACCGTCAAAGACGCCATCCCCGGTGCCAACGTGAAGCGGGGCGACGTCGTCCGCTGCGTCGTCGTCCGCACCAAGAAGGAGAAGCGCCGTCCCGACGGCAGCTACATCCGCTTCGATGAGAACGCCGCAGTCCTGATCAACGACCAGAGCCAACCGCGTGGCACCCGGATCTTCGGGCCGGTCGGGCGCGAGCTGCGGGACAAGAAGTTCATGCGCATCGTCTCCTTGGCCCCGGAGGTGCTCTAGACATGGCATCACGGCACCAGCCTCCGGCCAGGACCAAGATGAAGCTCCGCAAGGGCGACAAGGTCATCGTCCGCTCCGGTAAGGACCGGGGGGAGACCGGCGAGATCATGAAGGTCCTTCCCGAGGTCAACAAGGTCATCGTCGAGGGCGTCAACGTGGCCAAGAAGCACCAGCGCCAGACCCAGTCGCGCGTCAAGGGCGGCATCATCGACAAGGACATGCCGCTGGCCGCCGCCGCCGTGTCGATACTGTGCTCGAAAGAGGGTGGCCGTCCGACCCGGATCGCCTACAGGTTCGATGACACCGGCACCAAGATCCGGGTGTGCCGGCACTGCGGCGAGGAGCTGTAGATGCCTTCTTCCCCCGCAGGCGCCACCACGATCCGTCCTCGGCTCAAGCAGCGCTTCGACGCAGAGCTTCGTGATCAGCTCAAGACGTCACTGGCGCTCGACAACGTCATGCTCGTGCCCCGCCTCGACAAGATCGTCATCAACATGGGGGTGGGTCGGGCTGTCGGGCAGCCGTCCCTGCTCGAAGGGGCCGTACGCGACCTGACCACCATCACCGGCCAGAAGCCGCTCATCACCACGGCCAAGAAGTCCATCGCCGGCTTCAAGCTTCGTGAAGGCAACGCCGTGGGCGCCAAGGTCACCCTCCGCGGCGACCGCATGTGGGAGTTCTTCGACCGGTTGGTCAGCTTGGCCATCCCCCGGATCCGGGACTTCCGGGGGCTGCCCCCCCGGGGCTTCGACGGTCGCGGCAACTACACCTTCGGTGTCACCGAGCAGCTCATCTTTCCCGAGATCGACTACGACCGCATCGACGCCCCCCGGGGCATGGACATCTCGATCGTCACCACCGCACGCACCAACGCCGAGGGTCGAGCGCTGCTCGACGCCTTCGGGTTCCCGTTCCGCAAGGAAGGCACCAGCTGATGGCCAAGAAGGCGCTCATCATCAAGTCGCAGCGCAAGCCCAAGTACAAGGTCCGGGCCTACACCCGGTGCCGGCGCTGTGGACGGCCGCACTCGGTGTTCCGCAAGTTCGGTCTGTGCCGCATCTGCCTGCGCGACCTGGCCCATGCCGGTGAGGTCCCCGGCATGACCAAGGCCAGCTGGTAGAGGAGGCGCGTCCATGACGATGACCGATCCCATCGCGGACATGCTGACCCGGGTCCGTAACGCCAACGTGGCGATGCACGACACCGTTCGCATGCCGTCCTCGAAGGTCAAGGAGGCCCTGGCGGCCGTTCTGGTCCGAGAGGGTTACATCGAGGGTTACGATGTGGCCCAGGCGACGGAGCGTCCCGGCCGGATGCTCGAGATCACCATGAAGTACACGCCCGACCGGGCCCGGACGATCTCGGGTATCCGACGGATCTCCAAGCCCGGCCTTCGGGTCTACCTCGCCGCCGACAAGCTGCCGCGGGTTCTCGGCGGGCTCGGCGTTGCCGTTCTTTCGACCAGTCAGGGACTCATGACCGACCGCGAGGCGCGTCGCCGCCGGGTCGGTGGCGAGATCCTCTGCTACGTATGGTGAGGAAGTAGTCGTGTCGCGTATTGGCCGTAGCCCCATTTCTGTTCCCTCCGGTGTCGACGTCGCCATCGCCGGTCGCCACGTGACCGTGAGAGGACCCAGGGGGACCCTCGAGCGGGACCTGCCTGGGGAGATCACCATCCGCAACGACGAGGGCACCCTCCTCGTGGAGCGGCCCAATGATGAGCGTCAGAACCGGGCCCTGCACGGCCTGACCAGGAGTCTGGTCCACAACATGGTGATCGGCGTCTCCAATGGCTTCGACAAGGAGCTGGAGATCGTCGGCGTCGGGTACCGGGCCATGCCCCGGGGGGCCGAGCAGATCGAGTTGGCGCTGGGCTTCAGCCACCCCGTCATCGTCAACGCCCCCGACGGGATCACCTTCGAGGTGCCCGTGCCCACCCGCATCCAGATCAGGGGCATCGACAAGGAGCTGGTGGGCCAGGTTGCTGCCAACATCCGCAAGATCCGCAAGCCCGAGCCCTACAAGGGCAAAGGTGTCCGCTATGCCGGCGAGCGGGTCGTCCGCAAGGCCGGCAAGGCCGCCAAGTAGTGCCGGGCCGCTAGGTAGGAGAGCGCCACAGCGATGAGCACAACCAGCAAGGACAAGCAGCGGGCCCTGGCCCGTCGGCACCACCGGGTGCGCAAGAAGGTGAGCGGGACCGCGGCCCGGCCTCGTCTGGCCGTCTTCCGCTCCAACCGCCACATCATCGCCCAGGTCATCGACGACCGCAGCGGCCACACGCTCGCCGCGGCGTCATCGATCGAGCCCGATCTGCGCTCCCAGGCCACCGGGAACCGGGCAGCGGCCACCACCGTCGGCCGCCTGGTCGCCGAGCGTGCCAAGACCGCCGGCGTGTCGAAGGTCGTCTTCGACCGGGGCGGGTTCATCTATCACGGGCGGGTCGCAGCCGTCGCCGAAGCGGCACGCGAAGCCGGACTGGAGTTCTGAGGACATGGCAGACCAGCAGTACGAAGACCGAACCATCAAGGTGAACCGGGTGGCCAAGGTCGTCAAGGGTGGACGTCGGTTCTCCTTTGCCGCCCTCATGGTCATCGGGGACGGTCGGGGGAACGTGGGCCTGGGTTACGGCAAGGCCAAGGAGGCGGGACTGGCCGTGCAAAAGGGCATCGAGGAGGCCAAGAAGAACCTGTTCTCCGTCCCCCTGGCCGGCGGCACCATCACCCACCCCATCATCGGCGAGGCCGGAGCCGGCCGGGTCATGCTCAAACCCGCCGCCCCCGGTACCGGCGTGATCGCCGGCGGGGCCGCCCGGGCCATCTTGGAGATGGCCGGTATCCACGACATCTTGGCCAAGTCGCTCGGTTCCTCCAACAGCATCAACGTGGCCCAGGCCACCGTGGCCGGTCTGCGGGGCCTCAAGCGGCCCGACGAGATCGCCCGCCTGCGGGGCAAGTCCCCAGAGGAGGTTGCCCCCGCCGGCATGCTCCGGGCCTACCAGGAGAGCCAGCGGGGCCCTCATGTGCCCCATGAGGTCGCCTGATGGCCGACGATGCATCCTCCGCCCGGATCCGTGTCACCCAGGTCCGCTCCGGCATCGGCACCAAGCCCAAGCACCGGGCCACGTTGCGGGCCCTGGGTCTGCGCGGCGTCGGCCAGTCCAACGTCCTGCCCGACCGTGCCGAGATCCGAGGGATGATCGCCCGGGTCCCTCACCTGGTCAAGGTGGATGTCACCGACGAGCCATTTGTGCCCGCAGTGACCAGGTCCACCAAGGTTCGGCCGCCTGAACCGGCCGTGTCCCCGTCGGCTCCCGTGTCCCCGTCGGCACCCGAGACCCCGTCAATCGAGGCGTCATCATGAAGCTGCACGACCTGCATCCCGCTCCCGGTTCGTCGCACCCTCGTCGGCGGGTCGGTCGGGGCATCGCCGGCAAAGGCGGCAAGACAGCTGGTCGGGGAACCAAGGGTCAAGGCGCCCGCGGGCAGATCAAGCCCGGTTTCGAGGGTGGCCAGCTCCCCCTCAAGCAGCGGATCCCCAAGCTGAAGGGCTTCAAGAACCCCTTCCGGGTGGAGTACGCCGTCGTCAACCTCGATGCCCTCGAGGGCATCGCCGGCGACACCGTGAGCCCCGAGACGCTTCGGGCGGCCGGCCTGGTGCACAAGCACGGACTGGTCAAGGTCCTCGGTGGCGGGACGCTGACGCGGTCGTTGACGGTCTCGGTCCACGCTGTCTCCCGCTCCGCCGGGGAGGCCATCACCGCCGCCGGTGGCCAGGTGGAGATCCTTCCCCCGCCGTTTGGCAACGGCCGTCCTCCGGCAAAGGGCAATGCCCTCACCAACCGCTGATCACGCCGCCGGGTCGGAGGCCGACCGGGGGCCGTGGTCTTTGCTGGGGCCAGCGTTGCGGAGAGATGCCTGGCCGTTCAGCGCATCGGCCGCTAGGTTGCCCATCACCGTCGTGGGAGACTCGTAGATGCTGAGCATGCTGAACAACCTGGGAAACATGTTCCGCGTTGCGGACCTTCGCAAGAAGGTCCTCTTCACGCTCATCGTCATCGGTCTGTACCGCCTCGGTGCCAACATCCCCTGCCCGGGCATCAGCTACTCAGCCGTGCAGGCCGTGACCTCGTCGAGCAAGAACGGCGGGACGATCAGTCTGCTGAACCTGTTCTCCGGCGGGGCCCTGACCAAGGTGGCGATCTTCGGGCTGGGCATCATGCCCTACATCACCGCTTCGATCATCATCCAGTTGTTGCAGGTGGTGATCCCCAAGTTCGAGCAGTGGCGTGACGAGGGGCCCACCGGGGTCAAGAAGCTCACCCAGGTCACCCGCTACCTGACCATCGCCCTGGCTCTGATGCAGTCCACCGGGCTGGTGTACGCCTTCCATTCCGGGGGCAGCGCCATCGGGGCGGGCGTCGACACCCAGAACCTCATCCCCCACTTCACCGTCCCCCGCGTCCTGCTCATCGTCCTGTCGATGACTGCCGGGACCGTCGTGGTCATGTGGCTGGGCGAGCTCATCACCCAGAGGGGTGTCGGCCAGGGGATGTCCATCCTCATCTTCGTCAACGTCGTGGCCACCCTCCCGGCGGGCGGCAACGCCGTGCGGACCACCGCCGGCCTGCCCAAGTTCCTGGTCATCCTGGCCATCTCCATCGCCCTGCTGGTGGCCATCGTCTTCGTCGAACAGGGACAGAGACGGATCCCGGTGACGTTCGCCAAACGGGTCGTCGGGCGCCGTATGTACGGAGGACAGAGCACCTACATCCCCATGAAGGTCAACACCGGCGGGGTCATTCCCATCATCTTTGCCAGCTCGGTGCTCTACATCCCCATACTGGCCTCCAATGTGCTTCCGAGCAGCGGTTGGGGCAAGACCGCCCAAGCGTGGATCTCCAGTCACCTGGCCCAGCCCAACGACCTGATCTACATCGTGCTCTACGGGGTGCTCATCCTCGGGTTCGCCTACTTCTACGCGGCCATCACCTTCGATCCTCACCAGCAGGCCGACGTCATCCGCAAGCAGGGCGGCTACGTCCCGGGGATCCGGCCGGGACTTCCGACCGAACGCCACCTGCAGACCATCCTCAACCGGATCACCCTGCCCGGTGCGTTGTTCCTGGCCGCCATCGCCCTGCTCCCGTCGCTGATGCTGGCCCTTTGGAACGTGCACAACTACCCCTTCGCCGGCACCACCCTCCTGATCGCCGTGGGTGTGGCGCTCGAGACCATGAAGCAGGTCGACAGCCAGCTCATGTTGCGCAACTACGAGGGTTTCCTCAAATAAGTGAACCCGGGAGCGAGGCTGATCGTCCTCGGCAAACAGGGAGCAGGCAAAGGTACTCAGGCCCTCAGGCTGTCGCACCACTACGTGGTGCCCCACATCGCCACGGGGGATACGTTCCGCTCCGCGGTCCGCTCCGGGTCGGAGTTCGGCACCAAGGCCAAGAGTTACCTCGACGCCGGTGATCTGGTGCCCGACGACATCGTCATCGGCGTCGTCACCGAACGGCTGACCCATGACGACACCACGCATCGAGGGTTCATCCTCGACGGCTTCCCCCGCACCGTCCAACAGGCCGAGGCCCTGGTCGACATCGTCTCCCCCCACCAGATCGACCTGGTGATCAACCTCGACATCGACAACGAGACCGTCCTGCGCCGCCTGGCCGCCCGCCGGGTCTGCAGTGACTGTGGGGCCAACTACAGCATCACCGACAATCCGCCGCGCGTCCGCGACATCTGCGACGTCTGCGGTGGCGAGGTGGTGCAGCGCGATGACGACACCGAGAGCGCCATCCGACGTCGCCTCGAGCTCTACGAGCGTGAGACCGCCCCCCTCATCTCGTGGTACGACCAGCGGGACATGCTGGCCACCCTGCCCGCCGTCGGAGGCCCCGATGAGGTGACCGAGAGCGTCGTCACCGAGGTCGACCGCCGCCAGGCACCGGGTCCGCCCGGGTGACCGCCCCGAGGGGAACAGACCTCCCCGTCGGCGTGTTGCCCTGACCATGCGCAGGAACACCGAAGAGATAGCCAAGATGCGCAGGGCGGGTCGGGTGGTGGCCGAGATGCACGAAGCGACCCGAGTGGCAGCCAGATCGGGCGCCACCACCGCAGACCTCGACCGAGCGGCCCGGGCGGTCCTCGAGCGGCGCAGAGCCCGGAGCAACTTCCTCGGTTATCACGGTTTTCCGGGGGTGATCTGCGCCTCGCCCAACGACATGGTCGTCCACGGCATCCCCGGGTCCTACCGACTCGTCGACGGCGACGTCATCTCCATCGACTGCGGGGCGATCGTCGAGGGGTACCACGGCGACGCCGCCTTCACCATGGGCATCGGCCGTCTCAGCGCCGACGCGGAGAAGTTGCTGGCGGTCACCGAGCAGAGCCTGTGGGCGGGGATCGCCCAGATGACCGACGGCAACCGCCTGCACGAGATCGGCCTGGCTGTCCAGCAGGTCGCCGAGGGCGCCGGCTACTCGGTGGTGCGCCAGTACGTGGGTCACGGCATCGGTACGGCCATGCACGAACAGCCCCAGATCCCCAACTTCTGGCCGGGCCGCCCCGGCCCCAAGATGCGCTCGGGGATGGCCCTCGCCGTCGAGCCGATGGTCAACATGGGCGGTCCCGAGACGGTGACCCTCGACGACGGCTGGAGCGTCATCACCGCTGACGGCAGCCTGTCGGCCCACTTCGAGCACACCATCGTCGTCACCGACGATGGTCCCGACGTGCTCACCGCGGAGATGGGAAGCTAGCACCTGGACTGACCCCCGGTGGTGGACTATGGTGGTCCCTCGGCCCTGTGGGCGGCTGGCCATGCTGTGCCGTCGGTCAGGATCAGATCCCTCGCCCGGACCACCAGGCACGACGTCCACCGCAGGAGCCTTCGCTTTGAAAGTTCGTCCCAGCGTCAAACCCATCTGTGAGCACTGCAAGGTCATCCGCCGTCACGGCCGGGTCATGGTGATCTGCACCAACAACGCCCGGCACAAGCAGCGGCAAGGCTGAGAGAAGAGAAAGAGATGGCACGCATCGCCGGCGTCGACATTCCGAGAGAGAAGCGACTCGAGGTCGCTCTCACCTACATCTACGGGGTGGGCCGCACGGCGGCCGTGTCCGTGTGTGATGGCACCGGTATCGACCCGGGCACCCGGGTCCGGGATCTGACCGATGAAGAGGTGACGCGGCTGCGCTCCTGGATCGACGCCAACCTGAAGGTGGAGGGCGACCTTCGTCGCGACACCTCCACCGACATCAAGCGGAAGATGGAGATCGGCTCCTATCAGGGGATCCGCCACCGTCGGGGACTCCCCGTACGAGGCCAACGGACCCACACCAACGCCCGGACCCGCAAGGGCCCGAAGAAGACCGTCGCCGGGAAGAAGAAGGTTCGTAAGTGAGCAAGGTGCAGAGCTAAGTGGCCAAACCGAAGCCGGGCGGGCGTCGTCCTCGCCGCCGCGAGCGCAAGAACGTGGCCTACGGGGTGGCCCACATCAAGAGCTCGTTCAACAACACCATCGTGTCGATCAGCGATCCCGATGGCAACGTGCTGGCCTGGGCGTCGGCCGGCAACGTGGGCTTCAAAGGGTCCCGCAAGTCCACCCCCTTCGCTGCCCAGCTGGCTGCCGAGCAGTGTGCCCGTCGGGCCATGGAGCACGGCGTCCGCAAGGTCGAGGTCATGGTCAAGGGTCCGGGATCGGGCCGGGAGACGGCCATCCGCTCGCTGATGAACACCGGGATCGAGGTTGCCGGGATCAAGGACGTGACCCCGATCCCGCACAATGGTTGCCGCCCCAAGAAGCGGCGCCGGGTCTAGGAGAGGTTCGAGACGTATGGCTCGCTACACAGGTCCTGTCTGCCGGTTGTGCCGGCGGGAGAAGATGAAGCTGTTCTTGAAGGGTCCCAAGTGCGACTCGATGAAGTGCCCGATCGAGCGCCGGCCCTACCCCCCGGGTGAGCACGGCCGGGACCGTATGCGCCAGGGTTCGGAGTACCTGACCCAGCTGCGCGAGAAGCAGAAGGCCCGTCGCATCTACGGCGTCCTCGAGAAGCAGTTCCACAACCTCTACCAGGAGGCCAACCGCCACTCGGGCATCACCGGCGAGAACCTCCTGCGCATGCTCGAGTCTCGGATCGACAACGTGGCCTTCCGGGCCGGGTGGGGCGCCAGCCGCAACCAGTCCCGCCAGTTCGTCCGCCACGGCCATGTCCTGGTCAACGGCAAGCGGGTCGACATCCCCAGCTACCGGGTCCGCCAGGGTGACGTGGTATCTCTCAAGGGCAAGTCGCGCGACCTGATCGTCATCCGTCACAACCTCGACACGCTCGACCGAGCGGTCCCGCCCTGGCTCGAAGCCGGGGCCGAGGGCCGCCAGGTGACCGTGCTCGATCTCCCGCTGCGCGAGCACATCGACGTGCCCGTGCGCGAGTCGCTCATCGTCGAGCTCTACTCCAAGTAGGGCTCTCTTCCTGAGGAAGCTGTTCATGCTGATCATCCAACGTCCGACCGTCGAGCCTCTCGGAGAGGAGGAGGCGAACCGCCAACGGTTCGCCTTCGGACCCCTCGAGCCCGGGTTCGGCCACACCATGGGCGTCGCTCTGCGTCGCACCCTCCTGTCGTCGATACCCGGTGCGGCCATCACCCAGGTCCGCTTCGACGAGGCGCTCCACGAGTTCACCACCCTGCCCGGGGCCAAGGAGGATGTCACCGACATCATCCTCAACCTCAAGGACGTGGTGCTGCGCTCCTACAGCGACGACCCCGTCACCGTCCGCATCGACGTGCGGGGCCCGGCGTCGGTGACTGCCGGCGACATCGCCGTGAACGCCGACGTGGAGATCCTCAATCCGGATCTGACCATCGCCACCCTCAACGCCAAAGGCCGTCTGGCGGTGGATCTGACCATCGAGCGGGGCCGAGGCTATGTGTCGGCCGATCGCAACAAGAAGTCGACGACGATCGGGGTCATCCCCATCGACTCCATCTTCTCGCCCATCCGGGTGGTGGCCTTCACGGTGGAACCGACCCGGGTGGAGCAGTCGACGAACTTCGACCGCGTCGTCGTGGACCTGACCACAGACGGTTCCATCAGCCCGCGCGAGGCGCTGGCCTCGGCCGGTGACACGCTTCGCTCACTCATCGGTCTGGTCGCCGACATGAGCGACGCCCCCCAGGGTCTGGAGCTCGGTGATGTCGGTGCGTCCACCAGTGGGTCGCCCGACTTCGACCTGCCGATCGAGGACCTCGACCTGTCCGAACGTCCCCGCAACTGCCTCAAGCGGGCTCAGGTCAACACGGTTGGCGAGCTCGTCGGCAAGAGCGAGGACGACCTGCTGGCCATCACCAACTTCGGCCAGAAATCACTCGATGAGGTTCTGGCCAAGCTCGACGAGCGGGGCCTGTCCCTGCGCAACAGCGCCACCCGGGAGCTCTGACCACGATGGCCGGGGTACCCGGAAGGCCCAAGAAGGGTCGTCGTTTCGGCGGTAGCTCCGCACACCAGAAGGCCATGATGGGCAACCTGGTGGCATCGTTGATCGCTGCGGAGGCCATCGTGACCACAGAGGCCAAGGCCAAGGCCTTGCGCCCGGTCATCGAGAAGTGCATCACCAAGGCCAAGAAGGCCCAGAGCGACCAGGGTCGCAGCGTGCACCTCCACCGCCAGGTCGTTGCCTTCATCCGGGACAAGGACATGGCGTCGAAGTTGTTCTCCGACATCGGTCCCCGCTACCAGGACCGCTCCGGCGGCTACACGCGAATCCTCAAACTCGGGCCGCGCCACGGCGACAATGCGCCCATGGCGCGCATCGAGCTGGTCTGACCTGGCGCTGACGCTCTTCGCTCCCGAAGCGGGCGCCGGCGCACCCCAGGCGGTGACGGTGCAGGCCAGCGTCGGAGTCCGCCTCCTGGTGTCCTACCTGGGTGCGGGATACCACGGTTTCGCTGCCCAACCCGGGCAGGTGACGGTAGGCGGGGAGTTGGCTTTCGCTCTCGAACGCCACCTGCGCCACACGGTGCAGCTGACCTGCGCGGGCCGGACCGACGCCGGGGTGCACGCCTGGGGCCAGGTGGTGTCGTTCGTGGCCCGGGCCGACGTCGACCTGACCGCCCTGAGTCGTTCGCTCAATCGGGCGCTGCGTCCGTCGATCGTGGTGCGGGCCGCCGAGTTGGGTCCGCCGGGTTTCGACGCTCGTCACTCCGCCATCGCCCGGCGCTACCGCTACACGATCGTCAATCGGGCCGTTCCCGACCCGTTTTGGGCGGCGACGGCCTGGCACGTGGAGCGACCGCTCGATCTGGCGGCCATGCGGCTGGGTTGTGATCCCCTCTTCGGGGAGCATGACTTCTCGTCGTTCTGCCGGCGACCGCCGAGCGGTTCCCTGGTCAGGGTGGTGCGCGACGTCCGGTGGGAGGACCTCGGCCATGGGATCCTCCGATTCGAGATCGAGGCGTCCTCGTTCTGCCAGCAGATGGTCCGCTCCCTGGTCGGAACCCTGACCGACATGGGCCTGGGCCGGCGCCGGGCCGGGGAGATGAGTGGCATCCTCCGGTCCCGCAACCGGGCGGGGGCCGGCCAGATCGCCCCTCCGCACGGCCTGTGCCTGTGGGAGGTCACCTATCCATCTTCTGAGGGTCCGGCGGAAGTGCCGCCGGCGGTGAGCGGCTGACGGGAGACGACGCGCCACGGGGCCGGTCCGGTCACCGTCAGCAATGCCGGATCCCCCCGGGGTTCGCCGACGCCGATCACCTCGGCCCTGTCGTCGACGATCCGATTGACGTCCAGGACCAGGAAACCGTCCACCAGGGCCAGGTATCGGGCCCATACCCGAGCCAGCCAGACGGGGGTCAGGCTGATGTGGGCGACGCCGTCATCCTCGGTGACCTCCGGGGATGACGTGATGCTCACCGAGGATCGATGGTTGGGACCGAGCCACCGATCGAGGGTCCTGGTCAGACGCCCGACCGTGGCTGCCTCCACCACCACGGCTTCGCTGCTTCCCGGCACGTACCGGGTGGCCATGTGGTGAGCAACCTCGAGTTGCAGACGGCGATCCAGCGCCGGGTCGACCAGGCCGAGCAGCCGAGCCAGGGGATCATCCGATCCGTCTGCCGCCGCTCGGCTGATGGTGTCACCGGGATGACGCCGTCCAAGGACCAGGACACGGGCGTCGTCGGCCATCGCCTTCCACCCCCGGACGGCTGTCAGGCAGTCGTCTCCGGCATCGTCGGGGATGGCCAGGACCCCGCGATCCCAACGGACACGATGGAAATGTCCTCCGCAGTCGATGTTCGACTCCACCGGGGGGACTCCCGCCCACCACGGAGACCCCGGCGAGGTCACGTCAGCTCCAGGACGACCGAGAGGCATTGGTGCGGGCCGGAGACAGTCACGGTCAACTCGCCGGCCGCCGGGTCCAGGGCCGGCACCAACGCCCAGCTCACAGTTCCGGCTCCATCGCCGTCGCCTGCCACACCGGCGTACCAACCGCCGACGTCGTCGGTGGCCGTGAACGACAGGGGAACGTCGAGCGGTGCGGGCCACGGCCGGCACACGCCGAGCACGCGGACGTGGGCGGGGGAGGCGGTCACGACGTCGATGCGGACCATGACCCCGTCGACGACCGCCGGGGGGCTCAGGACGGGCCACACGCCTCGCCTGCCGATCCGGTCCCGGGCGCTGAGCACGGCCAGGATCTGTGGATCGATGCCCGTGCCGGCATCGAAGCCGAGGGCGAGGTCATCGATGCGGGCCGCCTGGAGGGCGAGGGGCGCGCCGGCGCTCACCGCCCCGGCGGCCACCAGAGCGTCGAGGGCCGGCCCGGCGTCACCCACGCGGTCGGCGGAACCGTCGACCAGGAGCAGCGCCAGGCGGGTGGTGACCAGCCTCGACAGGTAGTGCTCGACGGGAGACTGGCCGTGGTCCTGGGCATCGATCGGGCCGATGGGCGACTGAGAGAGGGCCAGCCGGATCGGGCGCTCATTGCCCCCGCTGAGCTCCACCCAGGAGGCATCGGCGGGAACCGGCGGGTGCAGGTCGGCGGCGAAGCCGTCAGGCCCCGGCTCGCTCCTCGGCGTCAGCGCGTAGGCCGTACCCGCATCGTCGGTGACCGACAGGGCGTCCAGCCGGGGACGTTCGGTGGCGGCACCGGGCAGACCGGCGATCACCAGCCGACCCTCGAGGCCGGTGGTCACACCGTCGGACACGATGGCATCCACGTGCAGCGAGGCGCCGGGCAGGTCGATGGTGGCTGGACCGACGGCGACCATGCAAGGCGCGATGTCGCTGGGCCGTGTGTCGCTGGGCCGGGTGTCGGTGGGGCCGTCGTCGTCCCGCAGGGCCAGGGCCAGGGCCATGTCGGTTTGGAGGTTCCGGGCGATCGGATCGTCGAGGAGGCCAGCCCCGGCCAAGGCCTTCAGGGCGGCGAGAGGCGAACGACCGGAGTGGGGGTGGGCCAACGCCTCCTCGAGGAGGAGGCGCACGTAGCGCTCGGGTCCGCCCTGGTGGTTCGTCCGAGGGACGGTCACCCGCGAGACTCGACTCGGTAGCCGCTGGTGGTCAGGGCGTCGATGATCTCGCGGTGTTGGGTTTCGTTACGGGTCTCCACGGTGACCTGCACCTCCACCTCGCTGAGGTCGAGGGCCCGATCGCTGCGGTGGTGGCCGACCTCGAGGACGTTGACACCGTGCTGGGCCAACTCGGCGGTGAGGGAGGCCAGGGCCCCCGGCCGGTCATCGATGATGACCCGCAGCACCAGGTAGCGACCGGCGGCAGCCAGCCCGTGGTGGATCAGCTTGGTGAGCAGGAGGGGATCGACGTTGCCACCCGAGAGCACGGCAACGGCCTGGCCGTTCCCTCCGACCCGTCCGGCCAGGATGGCGGCCAGGGCGGTGGCGGCGGCCGGTTCGACGACGGCCTTCGTCCGCTCGACGAGCAGCAGCAGAGCTCGGCTGATCTCCTCCTCGTCGACGGTGACCACTTCGTCCACGAAGGCGTCGACATGGGCCAGGGTCAGCGCCGACACCGCCCCGACGGCGATGCCGTCGGCCATGGTGGCCATCGATTCAACGCTGACGGGTCGGCCGGCGGCCAGGGCGGCGGTCAGCGTGGGGGCCCCGGCCGCCTCGACTCCGACCACCCGTACACCCGGGCTGGTAGCAGCCAGGGCGGCCGCCACCCCGGCCAGGAGTCCACCACCGCCCACTGGTACCACAACCACCTGGGCGTCGGTTGCCTCGTCGGCGAGCTCAAGGCCCAGCGTTCCTTGTCCGGCGATGATGTCGCGGTCGTCGAAGGGAGGTATGAGCACTGCCCCGCAATGGTCGGCCTCGATGCGTGCCGCCTCGATGGCGTCGTCGAGGTTGTGGCCCACCATGCGCACAGTGGCGCCGTAGGCCCGGGTGGCGTCGGCCTTGGGTAGAGCGGCGCCGCTCGGCATGTAGATGGTCGACCGGCGCCCTGTCAGGTTGGCCGCCAAGGCGACGCCCTGGGCATGATTGCCGGCTGATGCGGCGATGACGTCCACCCCTGCGGGTAGCTGCACGATGCGGTTGAAGGCCCCACGGATCTTGAATGACCCGGTCCTTTGGCGGTACTCGGCCTTGAACAGGACCGACCGCCCGGCGATGTCGGACACCGAGCGGGCGCTCTCCACCGGCGTGTCGTGGATGACCGGCCCCACCCGTCGTCGGGCCGCCTCGATCTCGGCCAGGGTGACCAGGGTGGACGGGTGGTTCACCCCTCGCCAGGCCCGGGTCGGGCCTTGACCACCGTCGAGCGGGCCAGGGCCTCCTCCATGGCCACCGCGGCGCGGTTGGCCCGCCAAGCGGCCAGCTGAGCCTCGGCTTCGGCGTCGTCGGTCTCGTCCCGGCTGACCGCCGAGCGCTCCTCGCTGCGGATCCACAGGACCAGCAGGCCAATGGAGGCGGCGACACCCAGGAACTCCCCGGTGCTCCACATGAGCTCAGATCCCTGGTGGAAGTCGCTGATCGACAGGCCACGGGCTATGGGGACGTTCTGGCTCTCCAGGGACATGCCCAGGATCAAGAAGTAGGGCAACGCGAACAGGGCGCTGATCATGCGCTGCGGAAACGAGGCCGGGCGGGGGAGTGGGTCGGCGGCTATGGCCGGCCAGCAGAACAGCATGCCGACGCCCAGCAGCCCGAGGCGCACGGCGTCACCGACGGAGCGGTGATCGACCGTGGCCTGGAACAGCCCGGTCAGGTACAGCAGAGCCAGACCACCACCGAGGAGGATCCAACCGGTCACGGGGCTGGTCAGGAAGCGCACCGCCCGGCTGGAGACGACAGACCGGATCCGGTCGCGTCCTCGAGGTCCGGCCCAGCGCACGGCCAAGGTGAGCGGCGCACCGAGGGTCAGCAGGATGGGGGCGACCATGACCATGAGCGTGTCGTTGATCAGGTGGATGGTCACGCTGGAGGCGTCGAAGGTGGTGAGCCCCGAAAGGGTGGCAATGGCGATGACGAGGAGGCCGGCCAGGAAGCAACCGGTCCGCCAGGCCGCCCACACCCCCTCGGAGTGGCGCACCCGGCTCCGGGCGCAGAGGTACCAGGCTCCGGCACCGAGCACCACGATCATCCCGATCACGTCGAAGCGGGCCCGGGTCACCAGATCGGATGCCTGGAAGCCGGTGGAAGGGGTGACGATTTGGAAGGGGTTGACCGCCCCGAGCAGGTGCAACATCGTCGACCACGGTACCGCTGCGCACGCCTTGGGGATGGCTGTCTCCCCCCGGCCGAGAACGGCGGTTGGCTCGGGTTGGGACTCGCGGCACGGAGTTGTGTAGAAAGTGTGGCAGTGACTGCGATCTCCCCCCCTGCGTCGGCTCCGCCAGCACCGCCGGACCGTCCTCACGCCGTGATCAGGCCGGTCAACCCGGCCGACTATCGCCCGGCGATGCTCAACGTCGGCGTCATTGTCTGGCTGGCCTCGGAGGTGATGTTCTTCTCGGGTCTCTTCGCCGCGTTCTTCACCTTGCGGGCGTCGACGAAGGTGTGGCCGCCGGCCGGCTACGAGCTCGACGTGATCTCGGTCGGCATCGCCACGTTGTTGCTGGTCATCTCCTCAGGAACGATGCAGATGGGGGTGCACCGTGCCGTCGAGGGGGACCGGGCCGGATTCCTCGGCTGGTTGGCGCTCACCTTCGGCCTCGGTGCCCTCTTCGTCGGCATGCAGATCTCCGACTACATCGGGCGTAACTTCGGCATCGACTCCAGTGCCTACGGCTCGGCCTTCTACGTGCTGACCGGCGTCCATGCTCTTCACGTGACCGGCGGTCTGTTCGGGATGATGATCATGGGTCTCCGCGCCAAGAAGACTCGCCACTTCGGTCACCGCATTGCGCCGGCGGTCGAGTTCCTGTCCTACTACTGGCACTTCGTCGACGTGGTGTGGATCGCTCTGTTCGCCTCGATCTTCCTGCTCAAGTAGACCGCCGATGCCCTGCCCGCCGTCCGAACCCCACGCCCGCCCGCACCCCCGTCCTGCTCTCCTCGCCAGGTTGCGTTCTTGGCTGCCGGGGCGTCGGCGTGCCCTGGCGGGTCCCGTCGGGGTCCTGGCGCTCGGCATCGTGGCCTTCTCCGTGGTCGCCTTGACGGGTGCCACCGCCCACGGCGACCCGGCGCCCGTCAGCACCGACCCCGCCACCGTCGCCGCCGGCCAGGCCCTCTACAACGAGCACTGCCAGAGCTGTCACGGCGTCAACGGTGTGGGTGGGGTCAACGGCTCCCCCGAGCTGATCGACACCGGCGCAGCCTCCGCCGACTTCTACCTGACCACGGGGCGCATGCCCCTCAACAACCCCCACGACCAGGCCATACGGCACCGACCGTACTTCGACGCCGAGCAGATCCGCGAGCTCGATGCCTACGTCAATGCCCTGCCGGGCATCAACCACAGCACGTCGAGCGGACCGACGATCCCCACGGTGTCACCGCTGTGCCCAAACCCGCCCGGCAACCTCAAGGACAACGGCGGCAGCGCCTCGACCGGCTCCTGTGTGAACCTTTCCGATGGTCAGCAGCTGTTCCAGCTCGACTGCGCGGCCTGCCACCAGGCCACCGGGGCAGGCGGGATGCTCTCCAAGGGCAACGTCGTGCCCGGCCTCAAGAACGCCAACGAGCTCCAGGCGGCCGAGGCCGTCCGTGTCGGTCCCCGCCCGATGCCCATCTTCGGCACCAACCAGTTGACCGACCAGCAGGTCTCGGCCTTGGCCCACTACGTGCAGTACCTGCACCACCCCGCCAACCACGGCGGGATGAGCATCTCCGGTTTCGGGCCGGTGGCAGAAGGTTTCGTGGCTGTCATACTGGGTCTGGGAGTGCTGCTGATGGCTTCACGTTTCATTGGGAACCGAGGATGACGACAACCGACAGAGGCTTGAACCCAGAAGGCTCCACCGTCCCCGACCCGGGCCGCCGGGCCCGGCGGGCT
>JALZAH010000246.1 GCA_030948425.1 Actinomycetota bacterium | reverse complement strand
GGCCCGCCTGGCGGCGACGATGAACTCCATGCTCGACCGGCTGGAGAAGTCCTCTGAGCAGCAGCGCCGCTTCGTCGCCGACGCCTCCCACGAGTTGCGCAGCCCTCTGGCCGCCATTCGCACCGAGCTCGAAGTGGGCTTGGCCAGGGGCGGAGCGACGGACTGGCCGGCCACGGCGGTCGAGATCCTCCTTGATGAGGCCAGGATGGAACGCCTGGTCACGTCCCTGCTGGCCCTGGCTCGCTTGGAGGCCGACCATCGACCGCCGACGACCGAAGCTGTGAACCTCACCCCCATCGTCGTCGAAGATGTCACGGCCCGGGAGGATGTCCACGGCGTGTCCGTTCGCTGTGAGGTCACCGACGACGTCCACGCCTTCATCACCGCCTTCCAGGCCCGGCAGGTGATCACCAACCTGGTGGACAACGCCCAGCGCCACGCCCGCCGGGAGGTGGTGGTCACCTTGGCACACGACGTTGACGGGATGGTGCAGCTGACGGTGGCCGATGACGGCCCCGGGGTTCCGCCGGCGGACCGGGAGGTCGTCTTCGAGCGTTTCACCCGCCTGGACGGGGCACGCAACCACGACGCCGGCGGCGCCGGGTTGGGTCTGGCCATCGTCCGGGACATCGTGGTGCGCCACCAAGGTCGCGTCGCGTTCACCGATGGGGCCGCCGGTGCCCGCATCGTGGTCCTGCTGCCCTCGTCGGCACCGACCGTACCGGGGGGCGCCACCGGTGGCCACCGTCAACCTGGAGAAGGCGGCGCCGACGGCGCTCGGCCATGACGACCGGGCCTCTTCAGCATCGCTTCAGCCTCTGTCCGCCACAGTGAGCACTTCCCTTCGGAACGCCTCCGACAGGCGCCCCCACAGCCTGCCACCCCCCTCATCGACACCACCGAGGAGGGCTACCCGAACGTCAGAGGTCCTCGTGAGTTTGCCGTCCGTCTCCCGACAACGATCAAGCCATGTCTGGCCGCTCTGGCGTAAATCCCGGTGAGCATCGACCACCGCCGGGTGGGGGCGCCTGCACCCACGGCATACGACTACCCCGAGTCGTACTACCAGCTGGCCGAGGATCACGGCGTCAAGCGCCCGGTCACCAACGGCCGTGGCCGGCGGTCGCCGCAGAGACGGAAGTGGGCTCTGCGGGTCGTCGTCGCCTTGGTCGTCCTCATTGCCATGCTCGCCTCGGCGTCGGTCGTCGGGGCCATGAACACCCCGGGCAACGCCAACTTCAAGGCCAAGTGGGCCGACTGGTTGCGGGGCCATCACGCCGGGATCGTCGTCAATCCCTTGGAACGGTGGTACTACTCGGCCCAGGCACCGGCGCCGGGTGGACACCCCCGAGCACTCAACGCCGTTCCCCGCGCTGCTGCCAACCTCAAGGCGCCATCGACGCCCGCTCCTCACCTGGCGCCCCCACCGCCGGTACCCCTGGTCGTCACCCCGGCCCTCCCGGGCGAGGGACAGTGGCAGCCGACCGGGCCGCTCATCGATGGTCATCCAGGCATGTACGTGGCCCAGTACCGGGCGGACACCCGCTACACCAGTCAGATCACCACCGCCGTGTGGATGGACCCCACCGCCCTCCACGTCGGGTTGGTGCCCGGCAGCCAGGAACCGGGAGGCACGTGGAACACACCGCCGGACCTCGTCGGCACGGCCGCCGCCCGAGCTGTCGCTGCGTTCAACGGTGGGTTCCGCATCCAAGATGCCCAGGGCGGCTTCTACCTCGATGGCCGCACAGCCGTGCCGCTGCGCCCGGGTGCGGCGTCGGTCGTGCTCTACAAAGACGGCCGGGTCGACGTGGGAGCGTGGGGCACGGAGGTGACCATGACCCCCGACGTGGGAGCGGTCCTGCAGAACCTGGCCCCCCTGGTCGACGGTGGTCGCCCCGCCCCCGACGCCACCTACCACGACACTCGGATCTGGGGGGCAACGCTCGGTGCCGGTACCGTCGTCGCCCGATCTGGCATCGGCGTGACCCCCACCGGCGCCCTGGTGTATGTGGCCGGACCGGCATTGACTGCCAAGACCCTCGCCGAGTCCCTGCAACGGGCCGGGGCGGTGCGGGCCATGACCCTCGACATCAACCCCGAGTGGGTCACCTTCAACCTGTTCAACCACCCCAACGCCAACGATCGTTCCCAGATCGCGGCCACCAAGCTGTACCCGCAGATGCAACGTCGTGCCGACCGCTACCTCGGCCCCACCCCTGAGGCCCGGGACTTCTTCACCGTCTCCACCAGCTGAGCGGGGGGGCGAGCGCGGACCACCGGAGCGGCGCGGTCGGGCCGAGGAGCGGACGAAGGCCCGCCTGGCGAAAGAGGCGGGAGGAGGCCGGTGAGTAGGGGGGGCACCCACCAGCCTTCAACTCCCTGACATCAAGATACCGGCGGACCGATCTCCATCTGATGTGAATTCGGTAACGTTCGCGTGAACGGAGCAAGGCTCCGCCCTACCGGGACCCGGCGGGCAGGGTCAGCCCCGAGCGCCGGCTCCCCATTGTGTCGTGGGGTCGCCCCGCCCGTACGCTCGGTGCCGTGGAGATGTCCGCCCCCACCCGAGCATGGTTCGAAGGTGCCTTCGCGGCGCCGACGGCCGCACAGAGCCAGGGCTGGGACGCCATCGGCGGCGGGGAGCACACCCTGATCCTGGCCCCCACCGGGTCGGGCAAGACCCTGGCCGCCTTCCTGTGGGCCATCGACCGCCTCATGACCACGCCGAGCGACGAGCGGCGATGCCGGGTCCTCTACGTCAGCCCCCTCAAGGCCCTGACCTACGACGTGGAACGCAACCTGCGAGCCCCGTTGACCGGCATCGCCCGGGAGGCGGCCCGCCTGGGCATCGACGTCCCCGAGATCAGGGTGGCGACCAGGACCGGAGACACCCCCGCCGACGAGCGACGGACGATGGTCCGCCGCCCGCCGGACATCTTGATCACCACCCCCGAGTCGCTGTACCTGGTGCTGACCTCGAAGGCGTCGTCGATCCTCACCGGAGTCCAACACGTCATCGTCGACGAGATCCACGCCATGGCCGGCACCAAGCGGGGCGCCCACCTGGCGCTGTCCCTCGAGCGTCTCGAGGACCGGGTGGACCAGCCCTTCCAGCGCATCGGGCTGTCGGCCACCCAGCGACCCCTCGACGAGCTGGCCCGGTTCCTGGGCGGCGGGATTCCCAACCGCCCCACGGTCGCCGACGCCCACGCCGGCGCCGTGCCGGCGACGCCACCGATGGCCGTGACGCCACGACCGGTGACGATCGTGGACGCCGGGGTGCGCAAGACCCTGGAGCTGTCGATCGTCGTGCCCGTGGAGGACATGGGCGAGGTGGGCCGGCCGGCGTCGACCCCCGAGGACGACGAGGACCTGGTGATGCGGGGGGCGGCGGCCGGCGAGCCCGAGGTCCGCTCGTCGATCTGGCCGGCCATCTACCCCAAGCTGCTGGCCCTGATCCGGGCGCATCGCTCGACGCTGATCTTCGTCAACTCCCGACGCCTGGCCGAGCGTCTGGCCGCCCGGCTCAACGAGCTGGCCGCCACCGAGGCGGCGGCCGAGGCCGGCGACGACACCGACGACCCCTTCCGCTACACCTCCAGCGGCACCGGCTACCACGGCGCCGGCGCCCCCGCCGACCTGGTCCGGGCCCACCACGGGTCCATCGCCCGAGAGCAGCGCCTGGAGATCGAGGACGACTTGAAGGCGGGACGGCTGCCCGCCCTGGTGGCCACGTCCAGCCTGGAGCTGGGCATCGACATGGGGGCCATCGACCTGGTCATCCAGGTCGAGGCGCCCACGTCGGTGGCGTCGGGCCTGCAGCGCATCGGGCGAGCCGGTCACCATGTGGGGGAACCGTCGGTGGGGAGGATATTCCCCAAGTTCCGCCATGACCTCCTGGTGGCCGCCGTGGTCGCCGAGCGCATGCACGCCGGGGCGGTGGAGGAGACCCGCGTCCCCCGCAACCCCCTCGACGTCGTCGCCCAACAGATCGTGGCCATGGTCGCCGGCGCCGACGAGCCTGTCGCCGCCACCGCAGTGGAGGCCACCGTCCGGCGGGCCTACCCGTTCGCCGAGCTGAGCGTCGAGGCCTTCGAGGGGGTGCTCGACATGCTGGCCGGGCGTTACCCCTCCGATGAGTTCGCCGAGCTGCGCCCCCGCGTGGTGTGGGACCGCCTGGCCGGCACGTTGGCGGCCCGACCGGGAGCCCGGATGCTGGCCGTCACCTCCGGGGGAACCATCCCCGACCGGGGTCTGTATGGCGTGTTCACCCCCGACGGCGGCCGGGTCGGCGAGCTCGACGAGGAGATGGTCTACGAGTCGCGGGTGGGCGAGACGTTCCTGCTGGGGGCCACCACGTGGCGCATCACCGACATCACCAGGGACCGGGTGATCGTCATCCCGGCGCCGGGCATCCCCGGCAAGATGCCGTTCTGGCACGGCGACGTGCTGGGTCGGCCCTACGAGCTGGGGGTGGCCGTGGGGGCGTTCACCCGGAGCCTGGAGCACACCAGCGACGCCACCCTGGCCGACGTCCACGACCTCGACGAGCTGGCCGTGCGCAACCTGCGCCAGTACGTGGCCGAGGAGCTCGACGCCACCGGGGGCCTGTTGCCGACCGACCGCCAGATCGTCATCGAGCGCTTCCGTGATGAGCTCGGGGACTGGCGGGTGGCGGTGCTGTCGCCCTTCGGCGCCCGGGTCCATGCCCCGTGGTCCATGGCCATCGAGGCCAAGGTCGCCGAGCGCCTGGGCGTCGAGGTGTCCGCCATCTGGTCAGACGACGGCATCATCGTCCGACTTCCCGAGGCCGAAGAGGCGCCCCCCAGCGACCTGGTGCTCATCGACCCCGACGAGATCGAGGACCTGGTGGTGGCGGCCACCGGCGCCTCGGCGCTGTTCGCAGCCCGGTTCCGGGAGAACGCCGCCCGATCGTTGCTCCTGCCCCGGCGCCGTCCCGGGGCCCGCACCCCGCTGTGGCAGCTGCGCCAACGGGCCGCCGACCTGTTGGCCGTGGCCTCCAAGTACGGCTCGTTCCCCATCATCTTGGAGACCTACAGGGAATGTCTCCGCGATGCGTTCGACCTACCGGCGCTGCGGAGCCTGCTCGGCGACATCGCCTCCCGTCGGGTCCGGGTGGCCTCCGTCGAGCTGGCCGCCCCGTCTCCCTTTGCCAGTGGGCTGGCGTTCTCCTACGTGGCCCAGTTCATGTACGAAGGCGACGCCCCCCTGGCCGAACGCCGGGCCCAGGCCCTCACCCTCGACCGGCGCATGCTGGCCGAGCTCCTCGGCTCCGACGAGCTGCGCGACCTGCTCGACGCCGGGGTCCTCGAGGCCCTGGAAGCCGAGCTCGCCGGCCTCGACGAGCGGCGCTGGGCCCGAGGCACCGACGATGCCGCCGACCTGTTGCGCCGCTTGGGCGACCTGACGTCGGCGGAGCTGGTGGCCCGCTGCCGGCCGGGGGTGGGCCCTCAGGCGGTGGCCGACCTGGTGTCTCAGCGACGGGCGGTCGTCGTGCGCATCGCCGGCGAAGAACGCCTCATCGCCGCCGAGGACGCCGGCCGCTACGGCGACGGCCTGGGCACCGTGGTCCCCTCCGGCCTTCCCGACGCGTTCGTCGCCCCCGTCCCCGACGCCCTGGTGCAACTCGTCCGGCGCTGGGCCCGGACCCATGGGCCGTTCACGCTGCGCCAACCGGCGGCCCGCTTCGGCCTCGCCCCCTCCGCCGTCGCCCCCGTGCTCATCGCCCTGGCCGAGGAAGGGCGCCTGGAGCGGGGAGCTTTTCGGCCTGGGGGCAGCGGCAGCGACGAGTGGTGCGACGTAGACGTGTTGCGCACCGTGCGGCAACGTACGCTGGCCGTGCTGCGCAAGGAGGTGGCACCGGCCGAGGCGTCCGTGCTGGCCCGCTTCGTGCCTGCCTGGCAGGGCGTGGCCCCCGTCGGTGTCCGCCCCGTGGGCGGCGGGCTGGACCGGCTCTACGAGGTCATCGGCCAGCTCCAGGGGGTAGCCATCCCGGCCAGTGTGATCGAGACCGACGTGCTGGCCAGCCGGGTCGGCGGTTATCGACCCCGGATGCTCGACGAGCTCCTGGCCGCCGGCGAGATCCTGTGGGTGGGTGCCGGGTCACTCGGCCGCGACGACGGGCGGGTGGTGCTCGCCACCCGGGACCAGGCGGCGCTCATCCTGCCCCGCCTGGGCTTCGGGCCCGGCCTGGAAGCCACCGGTCTGGCCAGCGGGGGCCGCGCCGGGGCGAGCCCCCGTGGTGGCGGTCCCGGGGCGGGCCGGGGGGACGGCGGTGGGGACGGCAGGGTGGGGGATGGCACGGCAGGGGACGGCCCGGCAGGGGACGACCCGGTGGGGGTGAGGGATCACCTGCGGGGAGTCCTGGCCGAGCGGGGGGCGTGCTTCTTCAGGGAGCTGGGAGGCGCCGGTTTCGCCGACCTGGAGATCCTCGAGGGGCTGTGGGATCTTGTGTGGGCCGGAGAGGTAACCGGGGACGCCTGGGCCGCGGTGCGGGCCACCGTGGCCGGCGCCCGTTCCGGACCGGGCGGACGCCGGCGTCGAGGCGGCCGGTCGTCGCCGCTTCGCTCGTTGTCCGGCGGCCCTGGTCTGGGCACCC
>JALZAH010000233.1 GCA_030948425.1 Actinomycetota bacterium | reverse complement strand
GGCGCCGCCGGACCGATCGGTCGCGGCGCGGCCCGCGCTCATCGTCGGGTTGGTTGTGCTTGTGGCCAGCCTGGTGGCGCCCGTCGTGGAGGTGTTCAAGGACCACCCCAACAACGTCACCCTCCTGTATCGGTACTTCCTGCATGGCACCGAGGCCCGCGTGCCGCTCGGCAGTGCCGTACGGGAGTCCACCAATGCGCTCACCGTGATGCCCTACGGCAACACCAGCCATGGAGCCGTCAGCGTTGTCATTGCCGCCGCGGTGATGGCCGGCATCGCCGTGATCGGTTCTGTGGTGGCCCGGCGCCGGCGTCAGGTCGGCGCACAAGTGATCATCGTCGCCTCGGTCCTGGCGGCGGTGATCGGTGTTGTCGCCACCACCCGGATCACCGGCGGGCTCCTTCCCTACCTGGTCGAGTGGCAGTCGTCCGTGCCGTGTGTGCTGCTCATCGGTTTTGGCTGCGCGCTGTTCGGGACCGAGCCACGAACCCGACCTGTCGCCACCGTCGAGGCTGCTGACGCCTACCGACACTCGAATCCGATCACCCGTCGTCCGTGGCTTGGCCACCGACCGGTGGCCGGGACGACCATGGTCGCCGCCCTGGGGGTTGTCACCTTGGCGTTGGGCGCCATCTTGGTGCACTACCAGATCAACCAGTCGGCTCTCGTCGGAGTCGATGATCCGGTCGCCAACGCCTTGGCCATTGCGGCCGACCGGGCGGTCCCGCCCGGCGCGCAGGTCATCAAGATCGACATCGTCGACGACCCGACCTGGGTGTACGCCGCCATGGTGACCCTGACCCTCGTGCGCGAAGGGCACGCCACGGAGGTCAGCCCCCAACATTGGGTCACCCAGTTCGGAGCAGAGAATGCTGCGACGAGGACAGCGAACATGACCATCGCTCTCTACGAGGCAACCGATGCAACACCGCCCCCGGGCCGGGTGGTGGGCCAGGCCGGGGGTGTCATCGAGGTCGTCCGCTCGAGTGCCTGATCCCGCGAGATCGCCGGGTGAGACTCGATTGCGGCCCGTTGACGGCGCGGGCAACTTGCTCCTCCGTTGGCGGGACGCCAAGATCGACGCCCTTGGCCTTCGAAGGGCGCGAGGCCGATGCAGGAGGTAAGGGTGCCAGGACCGCTGAGCGGATACCGGATCGTGGAGCTGGCGGGTATCGGGCCTGGTCCATTTGCAGGGATGATGCTCGCCGACATGGGAGCCGAGGTGCTCCGGGTGGACCGGGCCCAAGCGGTCGTGGCCGACAGTCCCGTTCCGACGGTGGACGTACTCGGTCGGGGCCGGCGTTCTGTGGGCGTCGATCTGAAGTCACCGCAGGGCCCGGAGACGGTGTTGCGCCTCGTCGACACAGCTGACGGGCTCATCGAAGGCTTCCGTCCCGGAGTGACCGAACGGCTGGGGCTCGGACCCGAGGACTGTGCGAAGCGCAACCGGCGCCTGGTGTACGGACGGATGACCGGTTGGGGTCAGGAGGGCCCTTACGCCCCGGCCGCCGGGCACGACATCAACTACGTCGCCCTGTCGGGGACCCTGTCGATGATCGGGCAGCGTGGTCAGCCGCCGGCGCCGCCGGTCAACCTGATTGGTGACTTCGGCGGTGGCGGCATGCTCCTGGCGTTCGGGATGGTGTGTGGGATGCTCGAGGCGTCCACGTCCGGTGAGGGTCAGGTCATCGATGCCGCCATGATCGACGGGGCCGCCCTCCTCGCCGCCATGGTGTGGGGGTTCAAGTCGGCCGGCTTCTGGGGGGAGCGGGGGACCAACCTCCTCGACGGTGGTGCGTGGTACTACGGGACCTACGAGACGGGCGACGGAGGGTATGTGTCCTTCGGTTCCCTGGAGCCCCAGTTCTACGCCGAGATGTTGCACATCACCGGTCTCGATGTCGATGTCGACGGCCTGGGGCCGTTGCCCAAGCCCGGCGACCGGGAGTCGTGGCCGGTCATGCGGGAGCGACTGGCGGCCATCATGAAGACCCGCTCGCGCCAGCAGTGGTGCACTGTGCTGGAAGGCACCGACGCCTGTTTCGCCCCGGTGCTGAGCATGGACGAGGCGCCCGGGCACCCTCACATGGCGCAGCGGGGTACGTTCATCGATGTCGGTGGGGTCGTCCAGCCGGCCCCGGCCCCCCGCTTCAGCCGAACGCCAGGGGTGGTAGCCGGGCCGTCGCCCCGGGCCGGTCAGGACACCGACATAGCGCTCATGGACTGGGGTTTCTCAGCCGGTGAGATCGCCAAGCTCCGAGGTTCGGGGTCGGTGAGGTAGGCCGGCACGAATGGTGACCAACCAGGCCCGTTCACGGCGCCAAGTCGACGACCGGGCAGGTGAGGGTTCGGGTGATGCCCGCGATGTGCTGAAGACGACTGACGACCATGCGCCCGAGCTCGTCCACCGAGGATGCTTCGGCCTTGATGATCACGTCGTACGGTCCGGCAACCCCTTCAGATATGGTCACGCCCGCCAGCCCCCGGGCGTGGAAGGCCACAGCCTCCGCCTGGCCGACCTCGGTCTGGATCAGGATGTAGGCACTCACCGCCACGTCGCGTCCCCTCGCTGATCTCCTGGCCCCGCATGCTAGCGGCGGCACCCGCAGCGCGGGTCGGCGCCCTTCGGGCTCAGCGCAGACGCTTCTCGAGGTTGGTCAGCTCCGTCCTCAGCTCGGCCGGGAGGCGCTCACCGAGGCCGTCGAAGTGCTCGGCGATGAGAGGCACCTCGGCCGTCCACTCATCGTTGTCGACAGCCAGCAACTGGGCCATGGCCTCCCCACGAAGATCGAGACCCTCGATCGGTATGGCGTCGGGCGCAGGGATCATGCCGATCGGGCTTTCGACGGCGGCGCCCTTACCGGCACAACGC
>JALZAH010000218.1 GCA_030948425.1 Actinomycetota bacterium | reverse complement strand
GGGTATCGCTCAACGACGGCTTCACCGCGTCGATGCGGATCGGGGCCGGGATGCTGATCGTCGGCGGTCTGATCGCCGCCCTGACCATCCGGCACATCGCTCCGCCCAGCGAGGCTAGCGGCGCAGCAGTTTGAAGGCGTGGTCGGAACTGCCGTGGCCGATCGCGTAGGCCACCCACAGCATCGCGAGCGGCTCGAGGAGGCGAGCTGCTTCGATCGACCCAACGTCGAGAGGCGGCCAGCCGCAGTCGGCGACAAGCTCGGAGACCGTCTGCTTCGCTTCGGCGTCATTCCCGCACAGAAGCATGTCGCCTGGTCCGCCGGGGATCTGGGGATCGATCATGTGCTCGTGGTTGACGATGTTCCACGTCTTGACCAC
Organism: Actinomycetota bacterium; assembly: GCA_030948425.1. Lineage (GTDB taxonomy): Bacteria > Actinomycetota > Acidimicrobiia > Acidimicrobiales > Palsa-688 > JALZAH01. The sequence continues at coordinate 2,619 of JALZAH010000218.1, read as the reverse complement.
TTGCGACTCGGGTAGCCAGCGCTGCACCTGCTCGCCGCCGGAGTCATGGTGACCGATCAGCAGCGTGGGCCCGGACGGCCCCGGGCCGAACGGGTTGGTGACGTCGATGACGATCTTGCCCGCGAAATTGGACGCCCCGGCAAGGCTGAGCGCGTTTTCCGCCCCTCCCCACGCGGTGACCAGGCACGCCATCTCAGCCTGGGAAGCCGCTTGGTCGTAGGAGACCGCACGTCCACGGTCGCCGGCCTCGGCAGCCCACGTCACCACGTGCGCAGCGCTGGGGTCGCGGCTCCCCATCAGCACCTCGTGGCCGTGCCGGATCAGCCCCGCGCCGAGCGAGCGACCGACCTGGCCCGAACCCAAGACTGCGATCTTCATGAGGTGATGAGCTTAGGGCGCAACCCGCAAGCGGCGGCGACGACGCATCGCAGCGATGCCCACCGCGGCCACCGGCACCAGGGGAAGAGCCGGCAGCACTGGAGACTCTGCCATGACGACGGCGGCCGAGCAATCAGCGCCGGGCACAACCGGGACAGACAGCTTCAGGCCGCTGAGGGATATAGAAGAAGGTTCGTTGTCGGGGCGAAAGGTCGGCGCATCACTCTGGGTCAGCTCGAGCTTGAGTGTGTCGCCGCCGCACAGCTGCCACGCGTTGGGCCACAGCTGGAAGGCGAGCGGAATCGCCTGGGAGCCTGGAGCCTGGTCGATGCGGAAGACGCTTCGCGTGATCAGCGTCTGATTTCCCGAACCGTCCACGTCCCACAACCGGGCTGCCAACTCCGCACTGCTTGCCGTCGTGAGGGCATTGACGTGGACGACGGGACCGCCGACCAGCGTCGTGGGCGCTGAGATGGGGAAGTTGTACGTCGCCTCGTTGATATCTCTCTGCGACGAGGACATGCTCACGCACTTCCCGCCGGTCACGATCGGGTCCGACAGGACGCTCTCGGGTCCACCCCCGGACGGGTTGACGGTGGGCTGCGCCGGACCGTTGTCGGTGAGGTTCAGCACCGTGGTGGCGATCGCTCCGAAGCTGCTCGCCGTGTAGGTCCTCAGCGTCTGCTGCGGAAGGCAGCGAGTGGTGTCGACCGTGATGGTCGGCTGCGTGAAGAGCTGCCTCAGCTGCGCGAGGGACGACGCCTGCAGCGCCGCCTGCAGGAAGGCGTTGCTCTCGTCGTGCGCCTGCTGCCATACGTCCAGTGGGTTCTGAGCGTACGAGTGACCGACGTCCCCGAAGAACGCCCACACGGGGTAGTTGCTGTGGACAGACTGGAGGCGATTGATCATGGTCAGCGCCTGCAGTCCGGGAAAGAGCGGATCGGTGAGTCCCTGCATCACGAAGATCGGCTTCTGGGTGTTGAGGGCCGGCCGTAGACCGTTGTTTGCTGGAACGGGCATCGCAAACGAAGAGCGCAGGGGACCGCCTACCTCGGCGAGGATGGTCGGGGTGTCTGGATTGGCCGAAAACAGCGGCTCGCCGGCGTTGATCTCGGTGAACCACTTGTTGAGATCCGCCGTCGGATCCGCGAGGGGAGCCGCGTATTGGGCGCCGTCCGGCGGCTGCGATGGCACATCGCTCACCCCCTTGGCGAACAGCCCGCCGACGTAGCTCTGCTTCTCGACGCCGATCGGTGTGCCATGGTTGAAGGTGTTGGCAGGAGGCGCGCCGTGGAATCCGTCGGTGGCTGTGCCATTGGGAAGGAGCGAATCGGCCAGGTCGGTCCAGGTGTACATCGGCAGCGCTGCCACGAGGTGCAGAGCCTTGCCGTTGGGGGAGGTCCACGGCACGGTATCCACATGGGGCGCCGGTGGCGTCACGGAGGAGGACGCGAGCACGACCTGATCCTTGGTCATACCGAGATCCCAGCTCGGGCCACCGCCCCCGGAGTCGCCGGTGGCGACGATGTGGTTCGGATTGATGAGCGACCCTGCGGCCGCGTCCGCGACCACACCCGCGAGGAACTGCGCGTCGTGGACCTCGTAGCGACGGTCGAGGAGGTGCACCCAACTCTTCTCATTGGGATACTGCGCGCTCGCCTGGCAGGCGGTATCGGTGAGGTAGCTGTAGGAGTTGTCGAGCTTCTTGCCGCACGACTCGTACCAGCCGCGCGGGGTGAAGGTCAGAGCCGCGTACCCGTTTGAGGCGAACCAGGCGTTGTTCCAGTGGTAGCCCGGGGTCCCGATGAAGTCGGCACAGCCGGGCACGCTGCTTCCAGCCAGGGTGCTCGATTCGAACTGGCAGTAGTCGTTGCTGTAGCCGCTCTGAAAGATCACCAGGGGTGGTTTGGCCGCCGCAGTCGAGCCGGGAGGCACGTAGGGGACCGTTGGCAGGGTGAGGTCAACGCGAAGAGGCGTCCCCTCGAAGCTCCGCACCCTGTCGTCGACGGCGCCCGTCTTGGCGTACGAGCACACCAGGAATGGGTTACCGTCCGCTGGCGACACCGTGCTCGAAGACGAGGCACTTGAGCCGTTGAGAACGGGGCACGTCGGGGTGAGCGCTGCGGCCCTGACAGTGGTGGCGGGCCAGGCGCCGAGCGAGGCGGCGAAGAGCGCACCAGCCAAGACCAACCTGCCGCTGCCGATGAGGGCCCTCATGTCGGCTCCTTTAACGTCGACCGC
>JALZAH010000213.1 GCA_030948425.1 Actinomycetota bacterium | reverse complement strand
CAGTGGTGGTGGTCCATGTCCAGGCTGAGCCAACCGAGCTGACATCGGACCTCGTTGATGGTCTCGAGGAGACTGCTGGCGTGCTCGGGGCTGGTGTGTCCCCGGATATGGCCGTCCTCGTCGAAGAGCAGGCGCTCCAGGCGGTTCACCTCGGCGACGGCAGCATTCCTATCGGACCGTGCCCGGGGGTGGCACGGCCAACCGAAGTGCTCGGTCCGGTGACGTGCATCCCATGACACCAAGGCGACGGCAACGGCTGTGGCGAACGCGGATGCGGTGCGCTCGTCGTCGGCCGAGAAGGCCCCTGCGGTCCGTGAATAGCAGTGCAAGGCGCCGTACCCCTGGTGGTGCACCACCAGGGGTATGGACAGGCTGGCAAGGATCCCTTTGGCGGCCGCTGCCCGATTGAACGCAGGCCAGCGGTAGTCCTTCTCGGCTGAGTCGAACCGCATGATTCGTTGACGGCGAACGGCGTCGTCGCACGGCCCGATGTCTGACTGCCGTTGCAGGCCATCGACCTCGGCGGCGCGGGCGTCGCTGAACCCCGCAGCCCGACGCCGTCTCGGCAGGAGCGTGGTCACTGCGACCATGTCCGAACCCGAGATCGTCTCGTTGGCGAGGACCGCCAGGCGACACAGCGTCTCCTCCAGCGTGGTGTCACCACCCTCGAAGACGCGGGCCACCGTTTCGTCGATCGAAACCCGGGCTACGGCCTCGCCTGCGAGGACCTCCGGATCGGAGGTGCGAATGGCTGGCCTATCGGGTTGGACGGACATCAGCTGGCTCCTACCGATGGGAGCCAGTCGAACGCCCTGCGGATCAAGGTGGGGGCCGACTTCCTCTACGTCGAGGCTACCCGTGTTGTTAGGTGATGCGCGACGGGAGAGGCGAACCGTTCGTTTGTTGACCACGATCGTCTGTTGCCGAGGCGCCATCGGCAACGGGCCACCCCCCCACCCCGGTCGAGCCGGTAGCGCCACACCGTCGGGTCCTCGGTACGCTCGGCCACCAAGACCTTCATGATTTGGCGGGACGCCCGGTGCCGGCAGGTCATGACGCAGGGGGCTGTTCCGACCTCATGGGGATCGACCGCCCTGCAGCGGGCGGGTCAGCCAGTCGGGGCGGTTTCGCAGGCCCGTTCGAGCTCATGGAACTCGGCGAGTCGGATGATGCGGAGCACGGACTCGCTGACGCCGATCAGACGGTACTGGACGTTCATCTCAGCGGTGGTCCGGCCGGCGGCGGCCAACGCTCGCAACCCGATGATGTCAACGAAGCCCAGGTCGCTCATGTCGATGGTCAAGGCCCGGAGGTGCTCGGTGACGAGGTCGTCGACGGTCGTCTGCAACCTGGGGGCGGAGGCGAGGTCGAGTTCGCCGGTGACGCGCAGAACCGCACTCCCGTCGAGGTGAGTGACCTGTGCCGAGAAACGCCTTCCGGTGTTCACGATGCCTCCACAACCAGTGGACTCACGCGTCGACCCAGCCGTGTTTTTCGACCAACCGCCCGTGAGTCCGGAGACGACCTGTCACTCTCTAGCACGTTGCGGCCGTGTACACGCTGTCGATCTGGGTACAAACGGGCCACAGAGATGGGATTGTGCCGGTGCATCGACAACATTTCGACGGCGACGCCCTCAGCGTCGGCGCAGCCCGGGACTTCGTGCGTGCCTGCCTCGCCGAGGCAGCGAACATCGAGGCCATCGTTCTGCTGGTCAGCGAGCTGGCAACGAATGCCGTCATCCACGCTGGCACCTCCTTCGAGGTCACGGTCGTCACTCTTGGTGATCGCATCCGTGTGACGGTGGCCGACTCAAGCCCGGATCTGCCTGCTCGCCGGTTCGCACAGGACACCGACACCGGCGGTCGCGGCCTTCACCTCGTCGACGCCCTAGCCGACGACTGGGGTGTCGAGCGACGAGACGACGGCAAAGAGACCTGGTTCAAGGTCTGGGCGTAAACGCCAACGCTGGCCTCTAGAGCGAAGCCTCAGCGGCCCGCTTCGCCGTCTCCAACGTGGGGTGTTTCGTGTCGACGAGACCGCCGGTGACCCCGTAGACCACCTCATCGCCCGAGCCCAGGTAGGCCCCTTCTCGGGCCACATGGCGCCGAACGTTGCCGTCCGCGTCGAACAAGGCCAACGTCCGCTCCGTTTCCGCTTCCCATCGCATCCTCGACCGGCTAGCGGTCGCCGAGATGGTTCATGGTGACGTTCCGGTCGTGGCGTCCCTGGGTGCGCCGCTTCCAGAACGGCTGCTTCCAATGACGGAACCGGCGGGTTCTCGTTTCGACCTGGGGATCCGACACCGACGTCGAGGCGTTGTGGACACTGGGCGGGTCGAGTACGTCTTCGAGGTCGAGGTCGGTGACCTGCAAGGCCGTTCTGGTCGCCTGACGCTCCCGGTGATGCTCAACACGACGATCGGACTTTGCCGGCTGGCCGGCAACTTGATGATGGCTACTCATGGACTCTCTCCTCTACGTCGAAGCAGTGTTCGAGCACCGGAGGGACCGTCTGCTCTTGGCAGGCCGGCCCTGCGGTCGGGGGGAAGCGCCGCACACCTGGCGCCTCTTGAGGGGTCCAGAAAGTGCCGGAAGGCGGGCTTCTCCAACACCGGAAAAGACAGCAGGATCTCGGCGACCTATAGGTCGTTCAGGAGATTCCATTCGCTCATCTCTTGCGGTACATCCACGCTATACCAAAACCATCCAGATGCCGGAACGGGACCGAATTAGACAAAGACCGTGGTTTCAGTTGTGCCGGGTGACGTTGACGGTGTCGGTCCGGTGATAGCTGTGCATGCGCCCTGCGGTGTCGGCGACCTGGATCCGACCCTGGTCACCGTGGGTCGTGCCCACGTCGTACTGCCCGTTGACACCCTCAGCTGTCACCCGGTCACCGGTTTGCAGGTCGGCCGCCGCCAGGTCCGCTATCTCGACAAAGGCCACCGTCGGCCTGGCCGCTGAGCCGGGAGGGTGAGCTGCCCAGGCGGCGACACCCAATCCAGTTCGGCGTCATCGAGGTGATGCGTGGCGGCGTGGAGAGCCAACCAGACCACCTCGGCGGCGTCGGTACCGAGGCGAGCGCTTTCCCACTCGGCGGCGGTCGCTGCGTCGATGGTGGCGATCAGCCGGTCCGCATTGACGGCCACAGATCCCACAATCGCCGCTGCCGACGACGCGTGACCTTGCGTCGGCGCAGACTTGGGGGCCTCGGTCCCGAACAGCTGACACAGGTCTCTGTTGGCCGCCGGCAGGGCGTTGCACGCCCTAAGTCCTCTTTGTCCCCGCACACACCGAGCACCACTTCTACGAGATGAGCGAGGACTTCGCGGCCTGGGTCGTCTTCGTCGGCCGAAACGGGCAAGCCTGAGCCTGACCGCTGGGCCATTCCGATAGCCCATCCTCAAGCGGTGCAAACTGGCGTTCGACTCGATGGTGGCCAGGCCGGTCCCGTAGCGGGTTAGGGGCGCCATCATACCATCCATAGGGGACCCTGACCGTGATGGACCGGAAGTGGCTGGCTTGGTCGTCGGTGACGTGGATCCCCTGTGCGACACCCAGCGCCTCCTGTCATGCTCGACTGATGGAGATCGAAGAATGGTGGCCACGGCTGGATCCCAAGACGCAGGAGTGGCTGATCGCGAACAACGGAGACGTCGTGCCGGCGGCAGTCTTGGACAAGATCAGTCGAGCCGGCGGGCATGTGACGTCCGAGGCCTCGTGGGTCGGAGACGCCGCCCCGGGCGGGCTTCTCCTGTCCGACACGGCGATCGACTGGATCGAGGAAGCTGCCAACGGCGAGAACTGAGCCCGTAGATCCGCCTCAGCTGACGATCGTCTATCGCGCACCTGGTCGGCGCCCCCTCTACGAGATACTGCAGCGGTGGAAGAGCTGAGACCGTGGCGGCTCTGGGCGAAGCGGTTGCAGCTCATCCTCGGCATCGTGTTCACCCCCGCCGCCATCGCGGGCGCCCTGGTCGAGCGTCACTGGTGGCTCCTCCCCTTGGTCATTCCATTCGCTGGTTCCATCTATCTCCCTGACAGGGTTCGCTAGGCGAATGGGTCAGCGGGCACCCGAGGATACCAACCTTGGTATAGTTTGCTCATGTGTTGCCGGTGGTCTACCTCCCCGAGGCAGCGGAGGAGCGCGAGAGGCTGCCGGCCGTCGAGCGCAACGCCCTGTACAACGCGGTGACGAAGCTGGAGGCGATAGGACTGGCCCTCGGTCATCCCCACACCAGTGCGGTCCAGGGTGCATCGGGCCTGCGGGAGCTGCGCCCACGAGCAGGGCGGAGCCCTTGGCGAGCGCTGTACCGCCAGGTCGGTGAACGCTTCGTGGTGGCCGCCATCGCCCCCGAGGCCCAACAGGACCCACGAGGCTTCCGACGGGCCTGCGCTGCTGCCGAGAGCCGTCTCAGCGAACTGAAGGAGTAACGACCATGACGCGACTGTCTCAGCTGACCACCGCCGCCGAGCTTCACGAGCGGGACTTGGTCGACCCGGAATACCGGGCGGAGTACGAGCGGACCCGTTTCGCGAACGAGGTCGCCATCCGGGTTATCTGTTACCGGGCCGCGCACGGGCTCACCCAGACCGCCTTGGGGCGTCTAGTCGGGATGCGCCAACCTCACGTGGCCCGGCTGGAATCCGGAGACCACGAGCCGTCGGTGTCCACCCTGGCTCGGCTCTCCGCAGCGCTCGGGGTGGACTTCACTCTCGCCATCACCCCTGCGGGCGTTCGTCTCGAAGAGCCTGCGTGACCGGCGTGCGAGTTCCTATCACCGGGCGTAAAAGCGTGTCACTCCGTCGCCTCTGGGGAGTGAAACCTGCGTCCCCCGAGGGTCAATCAAGCTATAGATGGGACGAGCTCGGCCAGATGGTTCAGCGAATTGTGGAGGTGATCGGGGGCGAACGGCGGAAACTGAATGTACTCACGGCGGAACGCTGGCACCGCGGACCAGTCGTAGGAGAGCTTGACCTCGGTCTCCGACTGGCTGATCGGCGTGAGGTCGTAGCGCCAGATCCACTCGCCGAACTCAAGGTCGGCGGTCCCTGTCTTCCATGCGATGGCGGATGGAGGGTCGAAGACCACGACCTTGTTCGCCGTTTGGTAGCTGCCGTCTGGGTGGTTGTTGTGATACATCGCCATCTGGAAGATCTGACCTGCTGCCGTGAGCTGGTTGTTGGCGTCGAGGGGTTCGCGTACCCAGCCCGTGCCATCGATGGCGGCGTGACTGGTCGGGTCTGCGATTATCGCGAAGACGGTCTCCGCCGCTGCCTTAATGGTGACGGTGGCGCTGAGGCTTTCGTTTGTCATGCTGACTCCTTGTGGGCCGCCGATTGAGACTACAAGCGAGCATCTACCAAGACAGACGCCCGAGCGGGGTGGAAGTCACCGGTCGTCTCCCACGCGATCGTCGAGGAACCGGGCGACCCCACAGCACGATCGTCTACCGGGGCTGCAATCGCGTACGGGTCAGCCGCGGTGTCGTTGGCGATGAGTTCGCTGCTTGGCTGTGGTCATAGGTAGCGAATCCGTTCCGACCGAGGAGTTCCCCATGTCCGATGCACCGATCATCGTCTCGCTTCCGATCTCCGACCGCGCTCGCTCGCACCGCTTCTACGCCGACGCGTTCGGGTTCCAAGCCCCGGGACCGCCGTCGGAGGATGGCGTCCCCGAGCCCCTGACCCTCGCTATCAACGACGGGTTGCAGGTCATGCTGATCCCGACCGGCGGGTTCGGCTGGGTGACCGGGGACCACGAAACCGCAGCGCCCGGTACCAGCGAGACCCTGCTCACCATCGTCGTGCCCGACGCCGCAGCTGTTCGGACGGCGTTCGGCCGCGCCGTCGACGCTGGCGCGCGGTCGGTAACCGACCCCTCCGAGCGCCCTTGGGGATACACGGCACTCGTGGCCGACCCCGATCAGCATCTCTGGGCTCTCCACGCCGCCGACTCGGTTCGCCGGAAGCCCGAAGTCTCGTAGTAGCCGACCGTCGAGACCGGCTCTCACGCACCAATCGGACGTGTCGATAGCGGATGGGCTTCCGGGCACCCCTGTCCGCGGGCATCCTGTTCTCATGTCGCTCGTGGTTCGGGAGATGACCATCGATGAGGTGGACCTGATCATCGACTACTTCCATAGTTCCACCCCGGAGCATCTCGAGATCCTCGGAGTCGACCCGACCCGGTTACCTCCTCCCGCCCAGTGGCGGGACCGCTACACCCAGGACTATCGGCGGCCGGCTCGAGAGCGCCCCACGCGCCAGGTCGTCTGGGAACTCGATGGCATCCCGGTCGGCTTCTCGACCTCGGACAAGATCGTCTACGGCGAGGAAGCACACATGCACCTCCACGTCGTCGACCCGCAACGTCGCAAGGCGGGCGTCGGGTCCGCTTGCGTGCGCCAGACCGTCGACTGGTACTTCGAGACCCTGGTGCTCAAGCGCCTGTTCTGCGAGCCCAACGCCTTCAACGTGGCACCGAACCGGACTCTGCAGGCCGTCGGCTTCCGATACGTCAAGACCCACATGACCGTTCCTGGCCCCCTCAACTACCACCAGCCGGTAACTCGCTGGATGTTCATGGTCATCGTCCAGGCTGTCGCTTCCGCACACCCCCCGAATGGCTTCGGCGATGTCTGCGGAACGATAGGAGCGCCTCGGACAGCCGGGGGCCCGTCCCACAGCAGGATCGGTCACCGGGCCTCGGCCCAGGCGAGGCTCACCGGAAGGTCTGTAGAGTTGGCGGGCGTGGCCGCTGCGTTGCTGGGCTTCTTCCTCGCTTCCACCCTGCTGATTCTTGCCCCTGGCCCCGACAGCCTCCTTGTGATGCGCAACACCCTCTGCGGCGGTCACTGCGTGGGGCTGGTGACCGCCGCCGGAATGCTGAGCGGTCTGCTGAGCTGGGCCATCGCTGCCGCCCTGGGCCTCTCGGCGCTCCTGCAGGCCAGTCGGCTTGGCTACGACATCGTACGATTCGCTGGGGCCGCCTACCTGATCTGGCTCGGGCTCAACACGCTCGGTCTCTTCGGTCACCGCCACCGCCACGATGGGGGCGACGTGCCCATCGAAGCGCCCACGAGAGGCACCAGAAAGCGGCGGGCGTATCTCAACGGTTTGGTCTCCAACTTGGTCAACCCCAAGATCGGGGCATTCTTCATCGCCTTCCTCCCCGGGTTCATCCCCGCCGGTGCGGGACTGGCGGCGCCGGTTCGCCCGACGGGCGGCGTTGCTGGCGGTCGGGTTCTGCCGCTATGTCGTGGCCTCGGCGATCCGGTTCCTCGGCTGTCGGGCGGCGAGGACACGGTGGCCGTGGCGGCGGCGAAGGCCGCGTGGTCGGCGGCGCGACGGCGCTTCGGTGACGGGGTTGGCACCGTGTGGAGGCTCGCGAACGCCGTGGTCGGCGGCCACCTGTTGTCTCCCAACATGGATCCGCCCTGGGCGGCGGCGTGAGTTTGCCGTTGGATGCCCATTGACGGTTGCCGAGGTTCGGCGACGTCGGGAAGGAGCGTCCGATGGGCGACAAACACAGCCAGGACCCGGCCGAGCAGGTCGCCTTGTTCCGCTTCAGTGTGATCTCGGCGGCGGTGAGCCCACACCTGGCGCCCGCAGAGCGAGGTGTGATCGTGCGGGCCCTGGCCGCGCGTACGTGGACCACGCCCGAAGGGGTGGAGCGCTGCTTTGCCCGGGGCACGATCGACCGGTGGGTGGTCGCCGCGTATCGGCGCGACGGGCTCGGGGGCCTTCGTCCTGTCCCACGCTCGGATCGGGGCCGGCCCCGTTCCCAGAGCCGCTGGCTGGAAGAGGCCGAACGTATGCGCCGGGCGATCCCGACCCGCTCGGCAGCCAAGATCGTCGACGGCATCGCCCGAGCCCATGGGGTGGTGCTCTCGGAGCGCACGGTTCGGGCCCATCTGCGCCGGGCCGGCCTGACCCGGGCCGCGCTGAGCGCCGAGCCGACCCGGGCCTTCGGGCGTTACGAGGCGTCGGGCCCGAACGAGATCTGGATCGGCGACGTGCTCGTCGGACCCTGGGTGCCCCACCCCCGGGGCCCCGGCAGCCGACGAGGGAAGCTGTTCGTGCTGGTCGACGACTACAGCCGGCTGCTGGTGCACGGGCGGTGGATGACCGAGGAGAACGCCCGGGCCGGCCAGGACGTGCTGCGCTCGGCGATCGCCCGCCGGGGGTTGCCCCAGATCCTGCACGTCGACAACGGTGCGCCCTATGCCAATCATCAACTCGCCCGGGCGTGCGCGGTGCTCGGCGTGCACCTGGTGCACTCCAAGCCTTACGCGCCCCAAGGCCGGGGAAAGCAGGAAAGGCTGAACTCCTACATCCGACAGTCGTTCATCGCGGAGATGGAAGACCGGGGCATCACCAGCTTCACCGAGCTCAATGGCCGATCTTGTCTGGACACGAAAAACTCTTTTTCTCTTGACTACCAGCCTCCGGCTGCCGGGTTGTTACCGAAGTGCTTAGAGCGGACAACATCGCCAAACGCAGACGATCAGGCCGGTCGGTCCGGGGCTGCCGGTCGGTCGGCAGGACCCTGGAGAGGTTGCCCAGGTCCCCGTTGGTGGCGGTGAGTCCGTTGTCACTGGAGCAGTGTGCATAGCCCAAAAAGGGATCGGAGTCGGGTAGTGGTAAGCATCGTCATCACCACCATGCAAGTTCACCTGTAGCCGCCGCTGAGGTCGGGGAGGTCGTGGCCTCGACGGGTGCTTCGGCAGTGGGCGGCCGGTAGCGCATCGTGCCGGGGTTGCGGTCTCGTATTCTGGCGGGGATGATCTGCAGACCCGACGAGACCGCCTTGAGGAGACGCCTTGAGGTGGCCGCCGAGCGCCAGTGGCCGGTGCAACGCGCTCCGTTATGGCCCTGAACGGGACTTGGACCCGGTCGTCGTCGAGACGACCAAAGCCGGCGTGAGGGAGCCAACGCCTCGGGATGGGGGCCGTCATAATCAGGGCTAGGAGACAAAGCGTCCTTGATGTCGTCGCAGGTGGCCCGGGGGAAGAGGTTGGCGGTGACCAAGGCCCAGTCGACCCGTTCGTTGGCGCCACTCTTTGCGGTGACGCTGGCCCGGGGGTTGCTGACGTTCGACCGCTGCCGGGCGGGGCCTGGGTTTCGTCGGGATGCTCGTCTCGACGTTCCAGACCTGGCGGCAGAGCGGGAACCAGATAGCGGTTCTTGGCACCAAGAGAGAAACGAGGACACGACAGCGCGATTGCGTTTCCAGGTGGCCGGGGCGGTCTTGGTCCAGGCTCTGTCTACCGCATCGATGAACTCGTCTCCCGACACCGTGGCGATGGACCGCTCCGATCCCACATCGACGGCAGTCCGGTCGAGTACCGCCGCATAGGCCCGCCGGGTGTTTGGATTTGTCAGCCGCGGCGAGGACAGGAAGCCATCGACGGCCGCTCGCAGACTGACCTCGCATAGGTCACTCGCTTCGGCCAAAACCACCCTCCTCCCCGACCGTCGTGTGGGTGACGATTCATTCCCTTGCGGCCCAGTTCCAATCTAACTACTACAGCGCGTAGGGTGCTGGTCAGTGAGCACCGTATCAGCGACCTCGAGCGTACGGTCACCAACGATGTTCCCTCTTGAGAGCGTCTCCGCCGGTACCATCGCAGAACCGCGGGCGCTGAGCCCAAGACCAGTCGGGCTCGCACCGGAAAGAGACCCCACGCCTTCTTGGCGACCCAAGTCTTAGCGTACTGCTCCTCATACCCCGTCCCGGCACGACGATTCGCTCGTGACTGGCGGGGACCGCTCGCGTCAGACGATGGCGGCCTGGAGCTATTGTTCGAGTCCTGACCGGCCGCAGCCTCCAACCGGGCCGCCCGGTCGGTCAGATGGGCGTTCTCCTCGATCGACCGGACAATCTCCGCGCGTACTTCGATAGCGTGGTCCACCACCTGTGGGGCCAGGTGAGGTAGGCATGTTGTGGGCGGAGCCGAGTGATCGGTTCTTGGTCTGTGGCGCCTGCATCGAGCGACAATCCGCTGGCTGCGAGAGTGGTCGAGTTGGAGCCATGGTGGGTCGTATCGAGCGTGGCCCGGTACTTCCCGCGGCTGGTCTCAGATGAGGAGCCAGGGAATGTTGATAGTCACTCACGCCACACCCCGCGGCCGAGCGGTAGCGGCCACGCGTCGAGGCGGTAGGAAGCGTCCCAGAACATCCACTCGTAGCGGGCGGTCGTGGCGAAGTGGCCCCTGGCTCGGGTCTCCTCGTCGGTACTGAGGTTTGGACCCACCCGGTCAGTCACGGCCAGGACCTCGGCGACGACGGCGGTGAACTCCTGCCCGGCGTAGGTGTCGATCCACCGCTGGTAGCGCGGGTCCGTGGATCCCTGCTCGACGAGGGCCTTGCCCACCTCGGCGTAGATCCAGTAACAGGGCAAGACGGCTGCCAGACCTTCGGCGAAGCTCCCGCCGTAGGCGGTGGCCAGCAGGTAGCTGGTGTATGCCCGGCCGGTAGGTGTGACAGGCGTTGTCGCCACCGCGGCCGGGTCGAGACCGAAGTCGGCGAGCAGCGTGGTGTGCAGAGTGAGTTCTATGTCGACTGTGCCGGCGGCGTGCCTGGCGAACATGGCGGTGTCGGCGGCCCGGGGCGCTTTGGCTCCGATCACCGCCAAGGCACGGGCATAGTCGTGCAGGTAGTGCACATCCTGGGTGACGTAGTGGGCGAAGGCCGCCGGGTCGAGCGAACCGTCCGTGAGCCCGGTCAAGAACGGGTGGGCCACGATGGCGGCATAGGTGGGCTTGATCTCGTCCCAAAGCCGCTCCGACCATGTCGTCGGTTCGCTCATGGCGTTCAACGTAACCAACGACGCCTCGGATCACGTGATCTCCACTGGAACGAGCCCCCACAGCGGCGACCAGCCCCGATGTCGTAACGCCCCATTGGGCCCAGTGCTCGGGTCGGTGTCACCAGCCGCACAGTAGCCAGCCGTCGGGGGTCGGCCTGTGACGATGATCCGCGCCGGATCCTGAACGACTCGGTGGTTTGGCCAGGCCGTTGGGAACATCCGCACGCCGTGTCCCAATATCGACTCGGTCGAACCGGCGCGGAGAACGTCACCCTCGCCGATGCTGTCCCTTAGGCCGGGCGGAGCAGGAGATCCCCGACACGTCGGGCCCGGACGCTCGGCGAGAAGGGACCGCGTTAGACGCTCCTGCGCCGTCAGCCGTCAGCGGCTCGCCGAGCCTCGTCGTCGATCGAACGCAGGTACGGTGCGACGAGCTCGCCGTAGTCGGCCTTGAGCGCCGCGGGCAGGTCCTTCCAGCCGGTGACCGAGCCCCGGCAACGTGCGGCGCCGCACCGGCACACGGCCGGGAAGTGGTCGATCGTGAAATTGCGCATGGCGTAGTCGAACGTCACCTCTTGGCCTGCGCCGATCGACCGGCGGGCTACGACGTCGAAGGCCTGACCGTCGTTGAGGCGGACACCGCAGTTCGGCTCGCACGAGTGGTTCACCTTCGTTCCCAGGCCACCCTGGCGCGCCCAGCGCCCCGAACTCACCTGCGTCGCATGCGAGTCGTTGCCCGTCAGCTCCCCGACCAAGAAGCCGACCATGACGGTCTCGCCGGCCCTGAACGGACGGGTGACCACAACGCCGTCGCCCTTGCCGTCGGCCGTGAGACGCAACGCCACGTTCTCCTCCCCGGAAACCTGGGCGTTGTCGGCCTCGCGTTCGGCGGGCTCGGTCACTTCAACAGTGTGCTCCCGACTCCGCATTCACTGATGATGCCACGCGAGACGAGGCGTGGCCGAAAGAGAGCACAGAAGACGGGGCGTACCTTCTCGGGGTCTCGGGGGGCCACGATCGCCATGGATGGCCCTTGACTAGTTTAGTTAGTTAGGGGTTGAGATGTCTCGAGACCACGGCGGGACGGGAGAAGGCGGGAACAGAAATGTGGCTCTGCATTTAGTCCTCGATGAAGATGCACTCTCCTGGACACTCCTCGGCGGACTCCTTGACGGCATCATCCATGCTCTCGGGCACCACGGCGAGGCCGCCGTGGCCGCCGGGGTTGTCGAAGACCTTGTTACCTTCTTGCACGTACGCAAGCCCGTCGTCGAGCAACGTGAACACTGCCGGGGCGATCTCCTCACAGAGACCGTCGCCAGTACAGAGATCCTGATCGATCCAGACCTTCATGTGGTGCCTTCGCCTCGCTCGATAGGAACCTACAGGCACAACTTTAACCGAAGGGCGTCGATAACCATTGGTCGTGCCGCCCCACCGAGGGCGAAGCCTGGCAAGGCGGCGTCGGCGGCCCAGGCCAAGACCGCCTCTCGGCTGAGCTGCCTTTCGAGGTCTTGCGGGTCCATGCGGTGGCGGGCAGGTTGGCGAGGGTTTCGAGGACTTTGGGGCCGCGTTGGCGCAGCGTGAGGAAGGTGATGCCCCGCGCCGCGAGCTCCCGGCGGCTCTGGGCGGTCGCTACGACGAGGACGATGCGCCCGTGGGAGGCTTCGATCACTTCGTCGGCTGCTGCCAGCGCGTGGAGGCCATCCGCGCCGATGAGGGTGACCCGGCTCAGCTCGACGGTCATGTCGGTGACGGTCCTGTCGGCGAGGTCAGCGGCGACGGAGCGGATCTCTTCGGAGCCGCGTCGAAGACGCCCGTCAGGTCGAGGAGCGCCCAAGGTCCGATGACGACCACATGATCATCACGTACCCCTTGGTGCGACGTCGCCTCACGCTGTGGCGTTCAGTAGCGCTCGACGTCAACGACGTCGGCGCCGTGGTAGTTGTGAGCGGCGCCGTCGGTGTCGATCAATTACGATATTCCCTCTCACATCGCCGCCACTTGAGAAGGCCGGCCGAGCGTCCGACCTGCGCTGACGCGGCCCATGAGGAACATCTGCGCGGAAAGTCACGCTAAGCCATCTCGGCTGTGCTCGAAGGAAGCCTCTCCCGGGGTAGCGACTGGCTCCCCCCACCTGTCACGCAAGCAGGCCACCGCACCGTTCGCGTGACCTAGGATAAGTAACGGGTTTCGTGACGATCCGGGAGTAGGTTCCAGGCAAGGCCGCCGCCTGTCACACAATCGACCGTATAAGTGACAAGGGGTGCAAATGCTGGTCGGCTACATGCGAGTGTCCAAGGCGGACGGGTCGCAGCCCCTCGACCTACAGCGTGACGCGCTGGCGGACGCAGGCGTCGAGCCCACCCAGGTCTACGAGGACCACGCCTCGGGAAGCCGAGACGACCGTCCCGGGCTCACCGCCTGCCTGAAGGCACTGCGAGGCGGCGACACGCTCGTCGTGTGGAAGCTCGACCGGCTCGGCCGGAGCCTACACCACCTCGTCAACACCGTGCACGACCTCACCGCCCGCAACGTCGGACTCAAGGTGCTGACCGGGCAGGGAGCGGCCATCGACACCACGACCGCCGCGGGCAAGCTCGTCTTCGGGATCTTCGCCGCCCTGGCCGAGTTCGAACGAGAGCTCATCTCCGAGCGCACGGTCGCCGGCCTGGCTTCCGCGCGGGCCCGGGGTCGCAAAGGCGGGCGGCCCTACAAGATGACATCGGCCAAGCTCCCGCGGCCTGCTCGAATACGGCCGGCAGCGCTGGCTGGCTTCGGAGCGCAGTGAGACGTACGGCGCGGCGCCGAAGACGATCCAGAACGCGGCGAGCCAGAGGACCGTCCGCACGCCCTTGATGTTAGCGATAACCGGTACGTCCCCGGGTGTGCTGGTTAGCGCGACGGGTAGCATCAGAGACGTTGCGCAGGGAAGTCTGGTCGGCGACGGTGTAGCCGTGCCCGACCTCCAGGAGACCGTCGTGACCGATACCGAGCCGTTCGCGTTGCTCATACTGCTGACGGCCGCCGTGGGGTTGGTCGTGGTGTTATCGAACCGGTTGACCGAGCGGATGAAGGTCCCGTCACCCGCGTTGGTGCTGGCCGGAGCGGCGATCACAGTCACTGCCGTTCCCTCCTTGCACGCGCCGCCGGAGAAGACCGTCGAACGGATCGTCACGGTGGCGTTGGTGTGCGTGCTCTTCAACGGCGGCATGCACATCGGCTGGTCCCGGTTCCGTTCTGCGGCCGGCCCGATCGCCATCGTGGGCGTGGCCGGGACGTTCCTGACCGCCGCCGCGGGAGCGCTGCTGTGCCACCTGGCGTTCGGTTTCGGCTGGTATGTCTCGCTGCTGGTGGCAACCGCCGTCTCGCCCACCGACCCGGCGGTTGTCTTCTCGGTACTCGGCCGGCGTGAGGTCTCCGGGCGGGCCGGAACCATCCTCGAAGGCGAGTCCGGCGCGAACGACCCGGTGGGAATCGCCCTGATGGCCAGTCTGATCACTGCGGGCGGTCTCAGTTCGGGGACGTTCGCGCATGTCGGCGGAGAGTTCGTGTTGCAGATGGCCGTCGGCGCGGCAGTCGGTGTGGTCGGCGGTCGGGCCTTGTTGTGGTTCATGCGCCGGGTACCTCTACCCGGCGAGGGTCTCTACCCGTTACGCACCCTGGCGAGCGCCCTGCTCCTCTTCGCCGTTGCTACCCTGGCCCACGGTTCGGGATTCCTCGCCGTATTCATCGCCGGGATCATCCTGGGCGACGAACGCGCCCCGTACAAACGCGAGATCGAACGGTTCCATGCGGCCCTGGCCAGCCTCGGTGAGATCATCGCGTTCGTTGTTCTCGGTCTCACCGTTGATCTGAGCGAACTTGCCCGGCCCGACGTGTGGGTCCCCGGACTCATCGTCGGCGCCGTCCTGGCGTTCGTGATCCGCCCGGTCCTGGTCGGTGTCTGCCTCATCCCCGCACGCCTGGCGGGAAACCAACGCAACTTTGTCCTCTTCGCCGGGCTGAAAGGTGCCGTGCCGATCCTGCTCGGCGTCTACCTGCTCGGAGCGCACGTGCCCGCGGCCAAACGGCTCTACGGGATCGTCGTCGTAGTCGTCGTGTTCTCCGTCGTGGTCCAAGGCAGCCTCGTGCCTACCGTCGCCCGACTCCTCCACCTGCCCATGCGGGTGATCGAACCTGAACCCTGGGCGCTCGGCGTGCGCCTCCGCGACGAACCCGACGGCGTACACCGGCTCACCGTCCACCGAGGGTCACCAGCAGACGGTCGGACCATCTCCGACATCGGGGAACTCCCCTCCGGAGCGTGGATCACGCTGCTCGTCCGAGACGGCCGGCTGCTACCGGTACGAGGCGACACGCGGCTCACCGCGGGCGACGATCTCACCATTCTCGCCAACACCAGCGACTCAGAGGCGTTGTCGGCCATATTTGCGGAACCGATGGTCACCTGAGTCTCCAGCCGATGTGCTGGCCGCTAACTAACTAACTAACGCCGAGCCGAACTGAGCGGCCAGCGCCGAGTCGCTCCTTGACGCAGGCACCCTGCTCGGTGTCAGCCTGGCACTCACCGCGATCACAACCAAACGCCATCGTCGGAGCCGCCCCTGACCTGATCATCGGTGGGGATGGGACGTGAACGACCTGCTCTTGGCCGCAGCCGTCCGCGACGTTCGCCACATCGCGCGCAGGCGGCTGAGTGTCGGTGAGCACTTCGCACTCGAGGCGCTTGAGCTGCGCCCACCGCCGGGCGAATCGTTCGAGGTCGCCACGCTGAGCAGCCACAGGGTAGGCCGCAAGGCCCGGGTGTCGGTGCGCGAATGTCTCTACTCGATGCCCGCTATGCCCGGCCGTGTCGATGTCCGCATCGGCGCCGAGACCGTCGAGGCCCTCGACGGGGGTTGTGTGATCGCCTCCCACGCTCGCAGCCTCAAAGGCGACGAGGTGCTGGTGCTGGACCACTACCTGGCGGTTCTGGCCATCAAACGGGGCGCTCCAGGTTGCTACCGCTCGGGCCTGGGCCCGAGCGGGCGGAGCGTTCGCCGCTGTCCACGAGCGTTACTGGAGCGAGGCCCGACGCCATCTGGGCTACCGCGAGGGCACCCGGGCACTGATCGAGGTCCTGTTGATCCCCCGCGGCCTGCCCGCCGCTGCGGTCACCGCCGGCATGGACGCCGTCCTGGGGGTGGGAGCCGTCGACCCGACGGTGGTGGCCATCGAAGCCCGTCGGCCAGCGCCGATGTCCGTTGCGCCGGTGGTTGCTATCGGCGACGGCCACAGCCGTTTCGACCGGCAGCACCGACCACCCGCCAGCTACGACGACCTGCTGGAGGCCAGATGAGCGCCGCCAATGGTGCCTTTCAAGCCGAGCACCAACCGGTCGTTGAAGTCCCCGGGGTGATGCAGCCCGTCCCGTCCGCGATCAGCGTGTCGGTCAACGCACACAGGTCCAACAGCAGATACCGGTCAG
Source organism: Actinomycetota bacterium (assembly GCA_030948425.1). Lineage (GTDB taxonomy): Bacteria > Actinomycetota > Acidimicrobiia > Acidimicrobiales > Palsa-688 > JALZAH01. Next base: position 12,809 of record JALZAH010000213.1, on the reverse strand, counting down.
CGTTGTTGAGGAAAAAGGCCAGCGTCGCTCTGACCTCGAACTTGCCGTTCAGCAATGGGGCCAAGTCATCCCCGATGCCCCCGCCTGGTCGCCGCCATAGTCGACCGGGTTACTTTCAACGCTGCCCTCATCATCGAGACCGGCACCGACTCCTACCGACTGCGAACCACCAAGACCAGCCGTTCGCGCCAGAAGCCTGCCCGAATGTCCCCCGATGTTAAGGGGACCGCTGCCCGAGCACTATGCCGGGTCGGTCTCGCTACGTTGCACAGAGTGAGTCGATCCGCCCGACCTGGTCGCAGTCCTGGCTCTCAACCTTGCCCTGGTCACTGCGCTCATCCTCGTCGGCATCTCCGCCCACTCCCTTGGAGTGCTCGCCGAGGGTGCCGACTATCTCGCCGATGCTGCCGCCATCGGCGTGTCGCTACTGGCCATCTGGCTTTCGAAGCGGCCGCCAACCGAACGGCGACCCGCCGGCTACCCCCAGGCGACCACCATCGCCGCACTGGTCAACGGAGACTGGCTGCTTATCCTCAGCATCCTGGTCTTCGCCGGGGCCGTTGACCGCCTCTTGACCGCCAACCGCCCCGTTCACGGTTTGCCGGTCCTGATCCTCAGTGGGATCGCGGCCGCAGTCATGCTCGCCGGCGCCCTCATCCTCCGAGGCGACGTCGATGACCACGATGGCGACAACGGTCTCAACATGCGAGCCGTCCTCCTCGACACAGCAGCAGACGCCGCCGCCGCGGCGGGCGTTGCGATCAGTGGCGGCATCATCCTGGCCGCCGAAGGTTTCTACTGGCTCGACCCGACCGTGGCACTCATCGTCGCCATCGTGGTCGCCTACCACACACTCCGACTCCTGACCAAGGTCGTTCAAGCTCTCCACAGGGCGTCAGCCGGCAGCGGGGGAAAGCCTGACACGAACTAGTTTCAACAGGGTCCTGGTCGCTGTGTGGTGCTGCCGCTGAGCGTCGCGGTGGCGAGATGGCCGGTGGCGTCGGAGCGGTCCTCTCGCTGCCCAGCGCTCGCTGGCTGCGGCACTCAGTGATGGGATCCGCGAGGTGTCGGCGGGCCTACAGGGGATCGGCTACGCCTCTTGGTCATACTTGTTAGCGAGCTCTTCGTCCATGATTGGCTTGCTTTCGGGCCAGGGAAAGCCGCGGAGACGATCGTAGAAGGTATGCAGTCGTTTGATACCGGCGAGCTGGTTGTACCAGCGGATCTTCGGGTTGGGGTGACTCGGGGCATGCTTTCGTACATAGCGGGCGCTGTGGAACGCCTCCGCTCTGGCTTCTTCGTCGATGGACTGTCGTAACCGAGGAATCGTGTCGGTCAGGTCCCGGGTGATGTCTTTGCCGAGCCTGGACCGCAGGGCGGTGGCTGCTTCGGCGAACGATGCGTTGGCGTTGATGGCCGCTGGCTCTCGACCGCTGCTTTCCCCGTCGAGTTGGTCGAGGATCTTTCGTCGCTCGAGACTGTCTGCCATGAGGTCGTCGGCGCCGGTCTCGTCGCCGAGACCGGTCAGCCCGGCGGCTATGTCGGTGATGACGCCTTCTCGGACGGCAGCATGCTCGAGGAGCAGTTTGCCTATCGTGCCGCGCTCCCATCGTCCGTTGCTGTCCGATTCCCATTCGGCGAATAGGTCGAGGAGCAGTTTGTCTTGGGACTCCCACAGGTCGAGAGCATCACCGTCGGGTGAAGATCCGTGTTGACTGGTGTGTCGCATGTCGAGCTCCTTCTGCTTGTGGTTCCCAGATCAGGCTTTGTGCCGGGGCGGTTGAGGTGACCCCCCGGTGGTGGTCCACCTGGACCGGCTACCGGGGACCCCTCACGGTCATCGGTGCCACCGACGCGTTCGGTCCTTCAACGCGTTGGTCGCGCCGGCCGCGAACGTCTTCGCGGTGGCGGGAAGGGTTTTGAGGAAGGGGTCGAGGAACCCGCCGGCTTGGTCGTCGAAGATCCCGTACGGGCCGTGGTCGTGGTCGGCGGGAGTTCGGAGGTTGTCGGGTCGGTCCGAGTCGTCTGGGTTCGGTGGTTGTGCGTGTGGCACTCATGACCGGCCTCCGTTCTCGATTAACAAGCGACGATGAGCACACGATGGTTATTGCACGACCTCGGTCGCCTTAAACATATGCTGTGTGCAATGATGATAGAGTGAACCTGTCATCCGCGGCGCGAGCCGCTGCCGTCCCGACCGAGGACGACAAGGAGCTCGTCGATGCTTTCATCGCGGCCAGTCGAGCCTTGGTCGCCGTCGCGGCCCGGAGCCTGGCCGACCTCGGCGAGGACGTCACCCTCCCCCAGTACCGGGCCTTGGTTGTGTTACGCACCCGAGGACCCCAGCGTGCCCTTGACCTGGCCGCCGGGTTGGGGGTGACACCATCGACGGCCAGCCGGATGATCGAACGCCTGGTCCGCAAGGGCCTGGTTCGCCGGGCCCGGTCCCGGGAGGACCGCCGGACTTTGCGGGTCTACCTGACCGACAGCGGCAAGGAGGTAGTAGCGCAGGTCACCGAGCAGCGCCGGGCGGAGATCGAACGCATCTTGGCCCAGATGCCCACTCGGGGCCGCAAGGCGCTCACCGCCGCGTTGCGGGCCTTTGCTGAGACGGCCGGAGAAGTTCCCGAGCAGGACTGGGCGTTGGGCTGGGACTCGTGAGGCCATCCAGCCGACCAATCCCGGCCGGGCGCTCCTACCTGCAAGCACGGCAGAGGTCTCTGCCCTTGGTTCGTTCATTTTTGGGTTGGCCGGAACGCCACCAGGGGTAGCTGGCGCGCGAGCAGTCGCAGGGCGTCGTTGCTGCCGTCGTAGTCCCAACCCACGAGCCAGCTCAGCATCCGACGGACCACCGGCATTGCCCACCGGTTGTGTCTCTGGTAATCGGCCAAGGCGGCCGCAGCCTCCGCTTCGTTGAGGATGCGGTGGACCGGGATGAAACGGCGGCGACCGACGGCGACCTCGACTGCCGGCTGTGCCTTCAGGTTGCGGTACCAGTCCGCCTCTCGACCGAGGCCGGCGGCCACGATCACCTCGCCGGGCGCCGAGCCCGTGGCGATTACCTCTAGAACCGTCTGGTAGCGCCGACCAGACCGGCGACCGATGTGGGTGAGGCGCAAGAACCGCTCGCCCAGCAACCATCCAGCGTTCCAGTCGTACAGTCGCGCTGGTGCCCGCAGCAATCGCCGAGCGATCGGCCCCGGTCGATGGGTGCTCGCCGTCACGGCCCTACCGTAAAGCCGAGCGGTGTCTGGCCCATCGAGGTGACGGACCGGTGCCCCGCTCCCCCGCTCACCCCACCTCCCAGTGGTGATGACCCTCCTCGGGTTGGCACTGTTGGCATGGTTAGTCAGGTGACCGCGGGTTGGGATCACCGAGCGGCAGCTTGTTCGGTCGGGGCGGCGCGGAGTGGCCGTCGGGGGAGTCGGCGTCTCGGGCCAGGGCCAGCAGGTTGACCTGGTCGCCGGGGGCGAGGGTGATTTTATGGTCGGGTCGGCGCAGCTTGTGGTTGTGGATGATCGAGACAGGGATGCAGTGGGGAGGCCAGGTGACGTCTCGCAACGTCTTGCCCGCTGCTAGCGAGTCCTTGGCGACGGTGATTTCGACAACGCGGTAGCCGCGAAGCGGGTTGGGGGCCTGGTGCAGCGCCGATGCCGCCTCCGGCATCGCCGCGTCTGCGGCCAGCTGCCCCTGGATGGTCTCCGCCTGGACGGAGCTGATCCGCCGGGCGAGTCCCTCGACGACGTCTTGGTTGGTGATCCACCCCTCCACGTGGCGGCCGTCGTCGGACAGCACCGGCAGGCCGTCGCGCCCGTAGAGGACAAGCTGGCGGAGGGTCTGGGCGAGAGACTCGTTGACGAACAGTGCCTGCGACTCCGCTACATGGGTGACCGGCCCGAGGAGGGCCGGCCAGTCCGGTGCGGGCGGTCCGTCTGCTGACGCGTTAGGGTCGTGTGCCGCGGGCAGCGGGGCGCGGAAGGTGTTCATGGCGTCGGCGACCGTCAGGTCTTGCAGGCCCCGGAAGGGGGTGGCCCGGTCGATGTCGGTGCCGCGCCGGAGCAGCTTGGTGGTGTAGATCGTCCCGTAGCTCAGCGCCCGCGACACGGTCGAGGCGACCGCCACCGCCAGCATCACGGGCAGCGTCAGGGTGAAGTCGCCGGTCAGTTCCACCACGCTCGCCAGCGACGTCAACGGGGCGCGGGCCGCAGCCGTGAACACCGCACCCATGGCCACCACGGCGTAGAGGGCGGGCTGGCCGGCGCCCACCCCGAACACGTGGTCCACGGTCACCCCGAAGGCCATGCCGGAGGTGGCCCCGATGAACAGCGACGGTGCGAACACCCCGCCGGAGCCGCCGATGCCGATGGTCAGGCTGCAGGCGAGCATCTTGGCGAACGCCATCAGGATCAAGAACCACAACACGTAGCCGCCCCCGACCGTCTTGTACATGACCGGGTACCCGACGCCGTACATCTGCGGCACGGCCAGCAGCAGCAACCCGAGCGCCACCCCGCCGACCGCCGGCCGGGCCCACTCCGGGCGGCCCTTCCACAGGCGGTCACAAAGGTCCTCCACCTTATAGAGCACCGCTTTGAACGCCAGTCCCATCAGCGCGGCGATGACCGCCAACACGGCGATGAGGACGTAGTTGTGCACGTGGTGCAAGGCGATACCTGAAGGAAAGCGGCTGAAGAATGCGCCGCTGCCCAAGAAGGCCTGGCTGATGACGTCAGCCACCATCGACGACAGCATCACGGTGAAGATCGCCTCGATGGAGAACTCGCGCAGAATGAGCTCGACGCCGAAGAACACGCCGGTGATCGGCGCGTTGAACGTGGCGGCGATGCCCCCGCCGGCGCCGCACGCCACCAGGATCCGCATGCGGTTCTCGGGCATCCGCACCCACTGCCCCAAGGTGGAGGCGAGAGCCGAGCCGATCTGGACGATCGGCCCCTCCCGACCGACCGAGCCGCCCACGCCGATGCAGACGGCGGAGGCGACCGCCTTGATCCCGCTGACCTGCGGCCGGATCCGCCCCCCGTTCTCGGCGACCGCGATCATCACCTCCGGAACGCCGTGACCGCGCGCCTCGCGGGCATAGCGGTAGATCAGCGGACCGTACACCAACCCTCCCAGCACCGGAATCACCACAAAGAAACCCAGGCCCAGCCACGGCAAGTGGCCGCTGCCCACGTAACCGCTCTGACCGAACTGCTCGTGCCCCGTCGCCAGCCACGTCGCCCCGAAGATGAGGTAGCGAAAGGCGATGGCGCCGAACCCGGCGCCCACACCAACGACCATGGAGACGAAGAACAGGCCGAACTGGGAACCACGCACCCACCCCCCGGCCCGGCCCACCCAGTCCCCTGGCCCGGCCGGCGACGGCAGGCTGCTTGCGGCGCTCGCCGTCACCGCAGCGTTGTCCAAGACCCTCTCGGCGTCGCCCTTCCTCATCGGGTCGCTCCGGGCGGGTCCAGTACAGCCAGGTCGGCTGTAACCGCGGGCCACTCGCTGTCCGGGACCTCTCCGGCCGATGCCGCAAACACCCGCATGGCGTCGGCCACCGCAGCCTGCTCCTCGGTAGTCAGGGTGCGCAGGATGTCCGTGATGAACACCCGGCGCTGATTGGTCGCGTCGTCGACTACCTGCCTTCCTCCCGGCGTGATCGACACCAGCACGGTGCGGCGGTCCTTGCTCGCCCGATGCCGGCGGATCAGTTGCTTGCGGACCAGACGGTCACACATCCGGCCGGCGGTAGAAGGGGCCACGCCGAGCGCCCCGGCCAGGTCGACCAGACGGTGCGGACCCCGCGACGCCAGCACCACGAGCGTGCGGTACTGGGCGATGGTGGTCTCCTCGGCGGCCGCGCCCAGCGACCGGGTGGCGACGGCGATCAGCGAGCGACTCGCGGTCAGCACCGCGCCGACGACAAGCTCGTCCACTTTGTGATCGCCGGCCAGCGTCTTCTCCGTCAACCGCCACCTCGCTCCAGACAATACTTGCACAATACGCTTATAGCACCCTGCAAGGACAGCACAGCGGGCGTATTCGCATAACGGGGACCCGGGAACGGCCCAGTTCGGAGGGGTACCGCCAGACAGGGTGTCCCGCAACGCCCGCCCCGGCTGAGACGCCGCTGGCCGAGGGCGGCTAACCACACTAAGCCCCGATGTGCAGAGACGGTTTTCGAGACGACACCGACGAACAGCCCGAAGAGGCCGCTGCAGCGGCCACACGCAACCCGTGTCCACAATCATCGCCTCACACGGTCCCTGTGTCACCCGTTCTGATCCGGGGCGGATGCCGGAGCAACAAGCAGAGGGTGGCGGGTGACTGACTGAGCTCTCCTGGGTTTGGTGCGCAAGCGGTCCAGCTCCGAGACCCGGCCACCCTCGGGTACGACCAGCAGGCCGTCAAGGCGTCGGCGAAGCTGGTCACCGGTGAGCTCGTAGAGCACCGACCACAGCCGCTCACTGCACGTAGCCCGAGCGGCAGGGGCCCAAGTGCGCTCCACTACCGTCGCAAGCTCCTCCCGCGACACGGCCCTCGGGGAACAACGGAACGCTCAGTGGCGATAGCGAGCCGAGCGGGTGGATAGCGCCGATGGGCGTTCGGATGCGCCCGGGCTCAGGACCCGGTGACGGGGGCTCGGACCGGGCGGTGCCCCTCGGGGCCTGGGCATGCGCCGGGGCGCAGCTCGTGCATGTCGGGAATGTGGTTGTAAAGGGTGCCGGGGCTGACGCCGAGCAGTTTGGCGATCGAGGTGATGTTCGGGGTTGGGTAGCAGGTCGCGGGCGGCCCGGATGACCTCGGGGGTGGCCACGGTGGGGCGGCCGCGTTCCCGGGCGGCGGCCAGGCCCTCGCGGGTGCCGGAGACGATGACCTACTCCTCCTCGTCGTCGTCATCGTCGGCTTCAGGAGCGCGGAGTTCACGGATGGCGCCGGGGGCCAGGTCCGGCAGTTGGAACGAGTAGGTGCCGTGCACCCCGAGGTGCTTGCGGACGAACGGACTGAGCCGGGCAGCGTCTTCGTCGCGGACCGGGTAACCCTGGGCGCGGAGCTGTTCCAGCGCGGCGTTCAGGTACACGGTGGTCCAGAGAACCACACAGTTGAGAACAAGACCGAGGACGCCGAGCTGGTTCTCAAGCCCGCGCTCGTAGCGGTGGAACAGCTCGCCCTTCTTCCCGTGGCAGATGGAGCGGGCCAGGTCGTGGCGGCCTTCCTGGAGGTTACGGATGGCCTTGATGTCACGGCGGTAGGTCTCGTCGACGTCGATGTAGGCGAGGATGTGCAGGCTCTTGAAGATGCGGCCGTACGCGGCCAGGGCCTCACCCAGGGCGGTGGGGCACCCCGTCGCGCTGCAGCATCGTCACCACGTCGAACGCTCTGACGGTGCCGGTGTAGATGGAGGCGATGACCCGCAGGATGTCTGCCCAATGGTTGCGGACCCTGGCCAGGTCGATCTTCCCACGGGCGAAGGTGTTCAGCGGCCCGTAGTCCGCTTCGGTGTCGATCCGCCAGCCCTTCTGATCAGGCAGATCCGCCAAGGCCGGACGGTAGGAGATGCCCAGCAGCTCCAAGAGACCGAACACCAGGTCGCTGTAAGAACCGGTATCGGAAACCACAATCTCGGGCAGTTCTCCGCCGTCGAGGCCGAAGATCACATCGACCATGTGCAACGAGTCGCGGACCGTGCCCGACACCACCTTGGCGCCCCGCCCGACACCTTGATCGTTGATCGCGTTCAGCCAGGTCATCCCTCGCTTGAACCCGAAGAACTTGCGGTTGGGACGGGCGAACACGCTCGGGACCGGGACCACGAACCGCATCCCGTCCACCGCGGCGACCAGGCCACCGCCCCACGCCTGGGCGAGCGGGATGGTGGCCTGGCGGGTCACCAAAGGCCCGTTGGCCGGGCCGATGGTCTCGGGCCGGAAGTAGTTCTGGAACACGTGCGACAGGCGGGAACGCTCCAACGCGGGCACGCCCTTCTTGGAGACGGGCCGATAACCGACGTTCATCGAGTGCGCCGCCAGGCACGCCGCGATCGAGGTGTCCAGGTCGCCCAGGCGAGTCCGCCCGCCCGACGCCGCCGTGAACGCCGCGGCGATCTCCGGCTCCCACGCCATCACCTCCAGGATCACCTCGGGCAGGTCCACCCGGGGCAGCATCGCCGCCGTCCGCTTGCGTAGGTCGACCAGGCTGGGCGGCTCCTCGATGGCCTTCACCCCGCTGAGGTGGACCTTGCCGTCGTCGTCGATTCGCACCGCGGGGTTGACCTTCAACCGGTCGCCGACCTGGCGGTAGGCGTCATCGAGGGTTCGGCTGTGCTCGGCCAGCAACGCGTCGGGGCTCTCCGGTAGCCCCAGCGTGGTCAGAACGTCGCCCTTCACCGCCTCCCACGCCGGCCCCTCCAGCAGCTGGGCCGCCGGGTTGCGCCACCGGTTGGAGGCGTCGGCGTGGATCTCCCTTCGTTTGAGATGGCGGTGAAACTGCTCCAGCACGCAGAACGTGTAGGCGTTGCGGTCCACCGAGGCGTCCTCGCGGGTCGGGTGGCCGAACACCAGCCGCTTCCACGGCCCTGCCACCACCTGCGGGTCGATCATCTGGCCCGCTACCAGCGGGGCGGGCAGCTTGGCGGACCGACAGGTCAGCACCTCGGGCAGTGCCCTCATGGCGGCCAGCACCGCCTCGCCCTCGGCGTTGGCGCCGAACTCGATCACCCGGGTGAGCACCTTGAGGAAGCCGGACACCACCACGATCCGCCCGACCAGCTCGCCCCGCCAGTCGTCGGCGTCGGCCTCGGCGCCGGGTGGCGGCACCATCTCATTGACGGTCGCCACCGCGGCCCGCAGCTCGGCGCGGGACACGACCGCCTCGATCGCCTCCCACACCTCGGCTACCCGTACCTCCTCCTCGCTGCCCCCCGCCCCGGCACTCGAGCATCACCTCCACCGCGACCGCCGGCTTGGCCGTGGCCCTCGTCAGCCTCGGATGCTTGCGGACCTTCTCCTTGTCCGCCGCCGTCCGCGCTCTCCCCAGCAGTTCGGTGCTCATCAGCAGGTCCAGCAGCTCCAGGGTGTCGTCGACCGACTTGGCCTCCAGATGGCGTACGGTCGCCATCAGCGTGGCCAACCGCCGCGTGTCCGGGTGCCGGCGCAGCGCCGTGGCCTTGGCCGCCATCCCGTACCGGGCCAGCTCGGCGAGGCGCCGCGGCGGGACGAGATCCTCCAGCCGCATGCCCGCCAACTCCAGGCCTTTGATCTCCGCCACCTGATCCAGGGCCTTGATCATCGCCGGGCCCGACCCCCGCGGGGGCGCCCCCTTGCGCCACCGCTCCAGATCCGAGACCCGCTCTCCCGGGGCCACCACCAGCAGCTGATCCAGCACGTAGCGTTGACCCACGCTCAGCAGCGAGGCCAGGGCCTCCCACAGCCGCTGGGTCGTCTCCTCCCTCACCCGGGCCACCAGCCGGGCCAGGGTGCTCACCCCTGGCAGCAGCACATCGCGTTCGCGCAACCACCGCACCGCATCGGCGAAGATCGCCTTCGGTCCGTCCCCCGTCGTCCACGAACGGGCTGCCACCCACGACCGCAGTTCGGCCTCGGCCCCGGCGAAGTCCTTGAGCCCGTAGGCCCGCTGGATCTCCCACGCGTGATCGAAACGGTCTTTTCCCGCTCGGTGTAAGCCTTCACGCACGACGGGTCGTCGATCTCCAGCTGGCCGGCGACGAAGTCCAACACCGCCCCCGGCACATCCAGCGGATCCTCGAGGAACGCCCCGACGTAGCGCACCGTCACCACCTGCAGGGCGAACCCCAGCTTCATGTGAGACCCGCGCCGACGCTCGATCAACGCCCGGTCGTCATCGTCGAAGAAGAAGACCTTCGCCAGCTCCGCCTGGGACGGCACCCCCACGTACCGCCCGTACGACGCCGCCTCCTCATCACTCAGGAACTCAACCGGCACCGCCACAAAATACCGTCACCTGCCCGCCTCGCCGCCCGCTATCGCCAGTGAGCGTTCCGTTGTTCCCGCTGGGCCGACCCCCCACGGGCTGGTGGCCGACCTGGGGCGCCGCGACCGGCCGTGACCGCTCCCAGACGCTGCATCGCGGCAGGCTCGCCGCCGTCCTCGTGACCTCTCCTGCCGGTGCTCATGGAGATCGAGTGGGCGAGACGACCACCATGGCCTCTTCCCAGTAGGCGCCGGGGTCGCCTCGTTGTCCGATGGTGAACGGTCCAGCCGGTAGCGCCCGCGAGTTCGAAGCGACCACGCCCATGGTGTCGTCGCCCGCCCTCCGCTGGATGGAGTTGTGGCTCCGGGCAGTGGGTAGGAAATGCGCCTTCACCCGGCCCTCCAACGCCGACAAGTAGACCGCGGAACCAGCTGGGACGTTGCGGGTGAGTCTCTCGGCGCCGCGGCCGCCCAGGCCGTCAGCGACGGCCGTTTGGTTGACCGTCCCGTTGGCGTAGGCCGACACGACGACGGCGTGGCCGTCGTCGCTGGCGCGGGGATGGCTGGAGATCTCGGTTATGGTCTTGCCGGTACCTCTCCAGCCAGCGGGCGGAATGGCCTCCCACAGCTCGGTGGACGAAGCGCCGTACTGGTCCAGGCGGTCACCTGGCAGGGCCACGTCGTGGCGGGCCGAGACCCGAGCCAGGCGGGTCCACTTCAGCCCGGAGGTGCCTCCCAACAAAGCCGTCGTGGGCGACGTGAAGCCACCGCCCGGCACCGTGTCGGGGCCATCGTCGGCGGTCGCTGCCACCAGCAGGTCGGCACCGGTGAAGGTGGGCGGGACTGTCATGACGACCTGTTGGTTCTGAGCGCCCATGCCCTTGACCGAGCCCAGCCAGCCGCACGTGGCAGCGCCGCCCCCGCACCCTGCCAACGCCACCACCGCCAGCGCAAGGACACCAGCAAGGGCGCCGACCGTCTGCTTCACCATGGCGAGACTTCCTCTCCCGCCCGAACAGTACTTACCCCGAAGTGCCCATCGACGAACTCTGGCGGCTTATTGAGGTTCGGAACTCGGCGCCACCCTGGGATAACGAGCCGATCGGTCGCGCTGACCTTGACGAGTGGCTAGCAATCTTCCAGGCCCCCGATCCTTGAGAGCTGGCGTTGTTCGACCCCCCGCCAGACTCAAGCTGAACCGCCGCCTCGTCGGCCGCCTCGAAGTGCAGATCGACGGTTCTCGTCCCCTGCCGGATCGTCACCGCCAGCCGAAGGCCGACTGACGACCTGTGGCCTCCCCAGCCGATGTCGCACAAGCCATCGTTCATCGCGCACCTCGGGGTCCGTCATGCCGCCATGACGGCCGCTCGTCTCGGGCCGCCCGGCGGGGCCGTCAGCTGGAAGCGGCCACCCGGAGGCTGACCCCGGCCGAGTTGGCGAGTTCCTCCAACAGACTCGAGGTGGTGCTGACCAGAAGCTGCGCGTTGAGGAGGCGGGCGACCGCCACGGCTTCGAGCGTGAGGAGGTCCGCCGGGCGAGGCAGGCGGACCATGACCGGGACGAGGTGACGAAGGCTGATCAGGGCGATGTCAGGCGGCAGCTGGTCGGCACCGGAACGCACGAGGTCCTGGGATGTGGAGGGAAGGGCATCGACGCGGCGCGACAGCGCCCCGTGACCGCCTCCCGCCACGGCTCGTGCCGCCCGCCAATACCAGGAGCCGGTGGTTGCCACCTGGCCTTGGCGACGAGCCTCCAGGAGCTCGGGAGCTGCTGTGCCGGCGAGGACGTCGAGCAAGAGCGCGTCGTCGACAACGACCACGCGGGCTCAGCGAGCGGGAGAGTCGTCGGCGAGTTCTGGATCCTCGGCGGTGATCTCGGCCACCATGTGCGCCCACTCGCCCGAGCGGATCATCTCGCTCAGCCACCCACCCAGCTCGATCCGCTCCGGCAGATCAAGGGGTGCGTCATTGTGGCCCGGCTCGGGCAGCTCGCCAGCGCTCCGGGCAGCCTCACGGGGCCCGGGTCACCACGGCGTCGAGGTCGACGTAAGTGGTCGCGGCCATGAGCGAAGGCTACCCCTCCCCGCGGGAGCGCGCGTTCTGCGCGCCTTCTGCTGGGCGGCCAGCCATCGGTGGTGGCGACCGTGCTGGCCCGTCAGGACCCGGTAGCGGATCGCGCTGCGGGACGCCATCCTTGAGGCGCATGGCGCCCGAGTCGGGCCAACCTGTCGGCGTCGATCGGACACTCGCAACGACCTCAGGGACGGCGAACGGGGGTGCCGATGAGCCGTCCGTCGGGGACCGTGCGCCCGGTGAGTGCCAGGACGAGATCGGAGGCGTTGCCGGTGAGCGGTTCGCCGTCACCGGCTGCCCAGTCGAGGTCGGTGGCTTCGAAGCGTCGCTTGTCGATGGAGATGCCGAAGGCGTCATGGACGCCGCCGGTGGTGAGGTCGTCGAGCACGATGCGCAGCGCGTCGGGTGAACCGGTGCGCGGAACGTCGAGTGCTGCGGCGGCGTCGAGGCCGTGTACGAGCACGTGTTTGAGCGCACCGTGGGATCCGCCGCCGGGTGGGGTCCAGGTAGCCATGGTCTCGCTGCGTAGGTCGGTGATCAGTTTTGCGGTTTCGCGCTGGCCGTCGGTGCGTGCCAGGTCGTGGGCTGTACCCCGTTTACTCCCGCCTCTCCCTCGCCGACGCCCAAAAGGAGTACCAGGACGTCATCGATCGCTTCCCCGTCTGAGGATGGCGGCTGGTGACAGCTTCGTTACCCCGGATCCACCGAAGAAACGGGTAAGACGGTGGTCGGCCATCCACTAAAAGTGCCCTCTGACCTGGGATGATGACGGTTGAGAGAC
>JALZAH010000195.1 GCA_030948425.1 Actinomycetota bacterium | reverse complement strand
GGGTATCTCCGACTCTCCTCGGAGGTCCCGTTCCCGCGCTTCTAGTGACCTATAGTAGCGCCGTGGGTCGCACGAGAGCAGTCTGCAGAGCCGAAGGTCCTCCCTTGGCGTGGCAGTTCTAGTGACTTCTAGCCCCAACCCATATCATCCCGGTTTCGGCGTGGATCCCCCCGCGCTTGCCGGACGCGACGACCAGATCGAAGCCACGCTGGCTGCCCTGAGGGCAGGGTCGCAGGCCCCGGGGTTCTGCCAGGCCCTTCTCGGCGACCGTGGGGTCGGCAAGACCGTGCTGCTCAATGAGATCGAGCGCCGCTGTCGCGCTGAGATGGGCTGGCCGGTGATCACCCATCAGGCCACCCCCGGCGGGGATCTGGTTGCCTCGATCGCCGAGAAGCTCCCTTCTGCGGCGGGTCGGTCGTGGAGTCGGGTCGGCCGGCTCGTCCGGGATCTCGACAAGGAGGTCACGCTCAGCGCCAACCTTGGGGTGCTGCGAGCGGACGCCAAGATGAACCGGCCAACGAGCCGGGCCCAACCCGCCGACCTCCTCGAGCGGCTGCTGCGGACCGCGGGCGAGTTCGCAGCCAAGCGGCGAAGCGGGATCCTGGTCACGATCGACGAGGCGCACGTCATCGAGCGCATCCCTGACCTCGCCGCCCTCGGTGCCGCCATGCAACTCGTCGTCCGCCGTTCCCGGCTACCGGTGGCGGTGATCCTGGCCGGGCTCCCCCAGCTGCGGGCCCGTGTGCACGGGATCGGCACGTTCTTGGAGCGGATCGACACCACCGAGATCGGTTCCCTCGGCCCTGACGCCACCCGCTACGCCCTCATCCAGCCCGCAGCCCAGGTCGGGGTCTCGTTTGACGCCGCTGCCCTCGACATCCTCGTCGCCGCCTCCGGGGGTTACCCGTACCTGGTCCAGGTCCTCGGTTATGAGACCTGGCAGGCCGCGGCGGGCGCAGCCCGGCTCACTGCTGGGCACGCCCAGGCGGGCCGGGCCGGCGGGCTGGGGCGGATGGGGGCGCTGTTCAAGGCCCGCTGGGACCAGCTCAGCGACCTCGAGCAGCGCTACATCGCCGCCGTCGCCCGCCACGACGAGACCCCTGTCCCCGTGGCCGCCGTGGCCACAGCGCTGCGACGCACCACTCAGCAGCTGTCCACCACCCGGGCTGCGCTGATCGAGGGGCATCGCCTCGTGGTCAGCCCCCGCTACGGGCATGTCGAGCTGGCCCTGGCAGGCTTCGGACTCTGGGTGCGCAGGCTGGGCGACGACCCCGATCGCCTGCCCGACACCGAGCGCTAGCCACGGGCCGAGCAGGGACGGCTTGCGCTGCCCTTCGCTATATGTTTCTGTCTTATAGCTGTCGCCCTGAGCCTTGGCGCCCCCCAGCGCCGGCTCGGGCGGCGGCCGGTTGCCGCCTCGGGCCTTGACGGCCCGCCCTCCGCCAAAGGCCCCGAGGCGGTCACCCGTAGGCGGGCATCAACACCCCCTGTCCGTTTACCAGCGGGATGTGGTGGATGCACACGTTTGCGCCGTAGGGAATGGCGTGTGCTACCGCTACGCTTCACCAGCCAGGCTAGGGGCGTTCGTGGGACCGCCGAAAGCAGGAGCAAACCATGAGCGAGTCAGGCGGACGGTGGCAGTCGCCACCACCCCAAGGAGGGACAGACCCCGGGTGGTGGCGACATCCTCTAGGAGACCTGCCGGGGCCGCCAGAAGAGGACGACCCGGTTGGTGGGCCCAAGCGGTGGCCGAAATGGGTATTCATCGCCGTACCAATCCTCGGGGTCTTGGCCGGCGTCCTGATCGTCCTCGGCGTCACCGGCAGCGGATCGAACAAGAAGGTTGTGGCAACGCCCGGCACCACCAGGCACGCTGCGGCCCCGACCACGGCGACCGGCGTCCCGACCACCACCACCACCGCCACGACCACGAGGAGGGGTGTGACGACCACGGCAGCGCCCGCCACCACAACGACGACCAAGGCCCCGCCAGGGGTCACGTTCAAGGTGACAGGCACCGGATCTTCTACGGCGCTATCCGTCACCGTCATCGAGGGCGCCAAGGAACTGCAGCACCCGGGCGCAAACCTTCCCTACACCATGACGCTCCCCAACGATCATCCGACTTACGGGCTGACGGCCCAGGCGACGGCCCGCACGACGGGATCGATCACCTGTGAGATCGACCAGCCCGGTCATCCCCCGGTGACCAAGACGTCGCGCGGAGCCTACGCTTTGGTGAACTGCATCGGCGCTTCCGGTTGAACTGACTCCGTGCATGATCCGGGTGGGCAGTGATCTCGACCCGAGTGCGCCGCCAAAGGGACCCGAGTCGAAGGGCCGAGGAGGCCATTTACCCAACCTCAGAACAGCTAACGCCGGTTCCGCATGCCCCGAGGCGGTTGTGCTCGACTGCCGCCTTCGGATTTGCGTGGGGGATGGCCGCGATGGACAGAGCATCACGCGGTCGAGGCCGGCTATCTCACGATCACGTCGTGGCGCGGGGCGACCGAACGCTGGCACAGGCCGCAGGTGGTCTCGTCGGTCACGGCTGGCGCTCCTCGCCGTCGACGTCGACCCGCACTGCGGTCGTCGGCCAGCCGTCATGGCGGAGCTGGTCGACGACGTCGTGCAACCACCCAGCGAGCCACGGGGAGGACGAACGAGCGGTTGGTGGTGCTGATGTCGTAGACGAGGGCGACCCGGACCTTCTCGATCATGGTCGGGACGTGGCCCTGGCTACGAG
>JALZAH010000188.1 GCA_030948425.1 Actinomycetota bacterium | reverse complement strand
ACGCGGTTCTGCGGCCGGCCTCCTGGCGCTCGCGCACTGGTCACAAGGTGATCTCGATGCCGCACACCGCCGGTACACCGATGCCCTGGCGAGTCTGGAGAAGGCGGGGCACCTCTCTGACGTACTCGGTCTCTCCCTCGCCCTGGCCGACGTCCTGATCACGCAGGGCCGCCTTCAGGAGGCGATGGGAACCTACCGGCGAGGATTGAGAGTTGCGGCCGAGCAGACGCCGCCGGTGTTGCGGGGCGCGGCGGACATGCATGTCGGCATGAGCGAGCTGTTCCGTCAGCACAACGACCTCGGGACCGCCCAAGAACACCTCCGTTCCGCCCGAGACCTTGGCGAACACGCCGGCCTCCCGCAGAACGCGTACCGGTCGCGGGTCGCTCTGGCTCGGATACGGCAGGCCCAAGGAGATCTGGCCGGCGCGGAGGACCTGTTCGACCAAGCCGAGCGCGTCTACGCAGGCGACTATTCGCCAGATGTGCGGCCGGTCGCGGCGTCGCGGGCACGGGTCCAACTGGCGCAGGGCAAGGTCCGTGACGCCCTCGCCTGGGCGCATGAACGACACCTCTCAGCTACCGACACGCTCAGCTACGCCCGCGAGTTCGAGCACATCACCCTGGCCAGGATCCTCATGGCCCAGGACACCACGACACACGCGACGACGGCCTCCGGGTGACCCGACTGCTGGAGCGCCTCTTGGTCGCCGGGAACGACGGACATCGCACGGGGAGCGTCATCGAGATCACGGTGCTGCAGGCCCTGGACCACCAGGCACGAGGCGATGTGCCCGCGGCGTGCGTAGCCCTGGAGCAGGCGCTGACGCTGGCCGAACCGGAGGGCTACGTCCGGGTCTTCCTGGACGAGGGCCCCCCGATGACCACACTGCTCCGTGCTGTCGCACAACAGGGGCGAGCACGCGAGTACGCCCGGTACGTCCTCGCATCGGAAAGCTCGGGAGCGCCCAGCCCACCGGCCCAACGGGGCTTGGTCGAGCCGCTGAGCGAGCGCGAGCTCCAGGTCCTCCGGCTGCTGCGGACCGACCTGAACGGGCCGGACATCGCTCGCGAGCTCACGGTTTCGCTCAACACCATTCGCAGCCACACCAAGAGCATCTACACCAAGCTCAGCGTCAACAACCGGCGGGCTGCGGTCCGACGCGCCGCCGAGCTCAACCTCTAGGTGGTCGGATCAGGCGGCGACGGAGATGGGGGCGGACGACATGGTGGTGACGGCCGGCAGCTCGGCGACGGCGGCGGGCTTGAAGCCCTTGAACGTCATCCAGATGCCGAAGGAGAGCTCCCAGGCGGCGATGGGGAAGGCGCCCAGAAACGCCCACGCGGAAACCTGGTCGAAGACGCCGAACAGTGTGGCGATCGAGGAAGCGAGCAGCATCGGAGCGCCGATCAGACCGACCTTCGGGAGGATACGAGGCACCAGACCGGTGCGGTGCATCACGGTGCCGATGCACAAGGCGTTGATGGCAGGCATGATCCCCGGGCCGAACAGGAAGGTCCAGTCATGCAAGGCGACGAGTGAGCGCCCGGTGCTGACCATCGAAGTGGCGTCGGCGCCCGACGCGTCGGCCTTGTGGAGGGTCACGAGGGACAGGACACTGAGGACGCCGACGAAGATCATCGACGCCTCCAGGACCCGTGCGGTCACGAAGCCCAGGGCGGCGGTGTCGCTGTGCCGCTTGGCGACCGGGTAGAGGACGACGGCGGTGCCGATGCCCGCCAAGGCGCAGAGTACCTCGAGCACGGCGCCCACCAAAACGCCGGTGTCGTTGGCCCCGCCGAGGATGTAGAGCGGGTTGTGGAGGATGTCGTGGTACAGCGGCAATGCGGGGATCGATCCGGCGAAAGTGACGAGGTAGAAAACGCCGGCGACGAGGGCGGTCTTTCGCATCTTGTCCATCGGGACCTTGGGGTGGGTGGTGGTGGCCATGTCAGTTCCCTTCCGGGGTATGGGGCGCCGATGGCGCCATGGTGGGTACAACAGGTGCAACAGGTGCGTCGGGTCGCAACGAGGTGAGCGAGACCAGGGGAATGCCGGCGTCGCGCAGCTTCTGGAGCACGCCGTGCAGCGCGGCCTGGTCGACCACGGGGCCGGAGATGACGGTCGTGCCGTCGTCCTCGTTGGTGAGGCTCAGCTCGTCGAACCAGACGGTCCAGCGGGAGGCGAGATGCCCCTTGACGCAGATTTCGTAGTGCTGGATGTCATGGTGATCAGGAGACGATGCACTGGTTGTGCTGGTCCGGTGGTCCTTTGCGCTCACAGTCGGGACTGTACGAACGGACCTGGTGAGCGCGCATCATCACATGTGGTGATCGCGGTGATGATTGTGCGGCCCCGGGCCCCGCAGCGGTGGCAGAGGCGCCCGATTTCGACCTTTCGCCGGCCACAGGTGGAGGGCCGCCGCTCGACGGCTGTAGGCCCCTACTGTCACGCCGTCGCTCTCGACGACGAACCGAACGCCGACGAGCACGAATCCACGCCGCTGGGCCCCAACGAAGCCGTCAACTCAGCGGGTTCTCAGCGCCCCTCCGTCACGATGCGATCCACAGAGTGCTACCGCTGGCGCCAGGAGCATTCATGCTCGATGCCCATGGCGCTGCCGTAAGGGTCGTGTCGCCGCCGAGCGCCAGCCCGACACTCTCACGCCGACTCCTCCGCACGGCCGGGAGTCTCCTCATCATGTCCCTGCTGGTGCGCCAGGCAGGACACGCTCACGGGGTTGGCGCCGCGCTGTCCCGCGCTCACTGGCAATGGTTGCCGGTCATCGGTCTGGCCTCGGCCCTGACCTACTTGATGGCGGCTGTTTCGTTGACCGGCGGCGCGACGGTTGCCTTGGCGCTCGATCGGACTTGGGCGGTACAGGTGGCCGCGGCGTTCACGAACCGACCGGCCCCCGCAGGCGTTGGCGCATTGGCAAGGCGGGTCACCGTGAAGGTCGATACACTTCGCCGTCACGGGCATGGAGGACGGTCCCGAACCCCGAGCCCGACCTCTCGCGTGGCCGGCAACCGCCGATTTCAGCGGTCGAGGACGACCACCTCACCGGAGCTGCCGTCGACGCGGACGCGGGTCCCGTCGGCAATTCGTGTGGTGGCGTCGCCGGTGCCCACCACGGCGGGGATGCCGTACTCGCGGGCCACGATGGCGGCGTGCGAGAGCATCCCTCCCCGGTCGGTGACGATGGCGCCGATGAGGGGCAGGACAATGTTGAAGGCAGGACTGGTGGTCTCGGTGACGAGGACGTCGCCGTCGCGGATACCACCGATCCCGGCCGCCCCGTGCACCAGTCGAGCCCGGCCCTCGTACAGACCGGGGCTGGCGGCCACGCCCCGCACAGTCGAATCGGAGCTGGCTGTCTCGTCGCCTCCGGACATCGCCGCCAGGTAGGCACGGAACGCCGTCTCGGTCTGTGC
>JALZAH010000173.1 GCA_030948425.1 Actinomycetota bacterium | reverse complement strand
GCCGCACCTTGCGGACGTGGGCCCAGGTGGCCGGTAGCGGCACGAGCTCGTGGGCGGCCGGGCCATCCGGGAGCCCGGGCTCGTCGGCCGGCTGGCTAGGCAACCGAGCCGGACCGAAGGTCGACGTACTGGTCCCGGCCCGGGCCGACCCCGACGAGGTGGATGGGAACGCCGACCTGATCGGCCAGGAACGCGATGTACTCCTGCGCCCGGCGGGGCAGCTGCCGGAGCTCGGTGACCTCCGTCAGGTCGGTGCTCCAGCCGGGCAGCTCCTCGTAGACCGGCACGGCGTCGTGGAGATCGGTCTGGTGGTAGGGAAGCTGGTCGACCCGGGTGCCCCGGACGTCGTAGGCCACGCACACCTTCACCGAGGCAAAGGTGTCGAGGACGTCGAGCTTGGTCAGCGCCACCTCGCTGAGCGAGCTGAGGCGAACGGCGTGGCGCAGCATCACGGCGTCGAACCACCCCGGTCGGCGGCGGCGGCCCGTGTTCGTCCCGAACTCGTGGCCCCGGTCGACCATGAGCTCGCCTTCATCGGTGCCGGTGAGCTCGGTCGGGAACGGCCCCGCCCCGACCCGGGTGACGTAGGCCTTGGCCACGCCCACCACCCGGTCGATGGCACGGGGGCCGATGCCCGCACCGGTGCAAGCTCCCCCGGCCACCGGGTTCGACGAGGTGACGAAGGGATAGGTGCCGTGGTCCAGGTCGAGGAAGGTGGCCTGGGCCCCTTCCAGCAGCACGTTCTGCCCGGCGGCCAGGGCCTCGTGCAGGGCGTTCACCGAGTCGCCCACCAGCGGGGCGATCCGGGGCGCCACCTCGTCCAGGTACACCGAGCACAGCTCGTCGAGGTCGAGGGGCAGCCGGTTGTAGATCCGCGTGAGGACGGCGTTCTTCTCCTTGAGGACCAGCGCCAGCTTCTCCCGGAAGATGACCGGGTCCAGGAGGTCCTGCACCCGGAGGCCGACGCGCAGCGCCTTGTCGGCATAGGCCGGACCGATGCCCCGCTTGGTCGTGCCCAGCTTGTTCTTGCCCAGGTGGCGCTCGGTCAGGGCGTCGAGCTGCTGGTGGTAGGGCAGGATCAGGTGGGCGTTGCCCGACACCACCAGCCGGCTGGAGGCATCGATGCCCCGTCTGGCCAGCTCGTCGAGCTCGGCCAGGAGCACCAGCGGGTCGACCACCACGCCGTTGCCGATGATGCAGCGGACGTGGTCCCACACCACCCCGGACGGGATGAGCTGGAGGGCGTAGGACTCGCCGTTGACGACGATGGTGTGACCGGCGTTGTGGCCGCCCTGGTAGCGCACCACCACGGACGACTCCTTGGCCAGCAGGTCGGTGAACCGGCCCTTGCCCTCGTCACCCCACTGGGTCCCGACCATGACCGTCGCAGGCACGGTCCGGAGACGCTAGGCGAGATCCGGACCGATCTCTGCCCCCGATCATGAGAAGGCGGCGGCGACCTCGTCGTCCTGGTCGCGGCTCTTGACCAGCAGGCCCTTCCGGTGCTCGGCCAGGCGTCCGGCCAGGTCGGCGTCGGCCAGGGCGAGGATGCGGGCGGCGAGGATCCCGGCGTTGGTGGCGGCGTCGATCCCGACGGTGGCCACCGGGATCCCGCTCGGCATCTGGACGATGGACAGCAGCGAGTCGAGGCCGTCGAGCTTGGGCAGCCCGATGGGCACGCCGATCACCGGCAGCTCGGTGACGGCCGCCAGGACGCCCGGCAGGTGGGCGGCGCCGCCGGCGCCGGCGATCAGCACCTTGAGCCCGCGCCCGGCGGCGGTGCGCCCGAACTCGATCGCCCCGTCGGGGTTGCGGTGGGCGGAGCGGACACCAAGCTCGCAGGCCACGCCCAGCTCCACCAGGACATCGGCCGCCTTGCTCATCGTGGGCAGGTCGGACGCCGAGCCCATGACGATGCCGACGACGGGCTGCGCACCTGCGGGGACGATCGTGGGCACGCCGCCAAAGTATCCGTTCCTCCCCGGGTGCCTCGCTCGCGACCCGAAGCTCCCGCTCTACCCTGGCTTCGATGAGTGATCCAGGCTGGTATCCGGACCCCGCTCGCGCCCACGAGCTGCGCTACTACGACGGCGGCACCTGGAGCGAGCACGTGTCCGATCACGGCGTTACCGCCGTCGATCCCCTGCCCCCGGAGGGCCCTCCTGCCGGGCGCTCCTCGACCTTCGACAGCCTCGACCAGGGCCTCTCCTTCGGCGAGGCCAACTCCGCCAAGGTGCAGGCCCAGGTGGCCCAGAACACCGGGGCCGCCCCGGTCGCCGCGGGGACTGGCAGCATCTTCGACGAGCCGGTGCTGGTCGTGAACCAGCGGGCCAAGCTGATCGAGCTCAACAACGAGTACTCCGTCTTCGACGCCGAGGGCCGCAAGATCGGAGCGGTTCAGCAGGTCGGGCAGTCGGGCGCCCGCAAGGCGCTGCGCCTGGTGTCCAACCTCGACCAGTTCATGAAGGTCCACCTCGACGTGACCGACGCCGCCGGCCAGCCTCTGCTCCGCCTCACCCGGCCCGGCAAGGTCCTCAAGTCCACCGTGATCGTCGAGCGGCCCGGCTCCGGCGAGATCGGCCGACTCGTTCAGGAGAACGCGTTCGGCAAGATCCGCTTCGCCATGGTGGTCGGCGCCGACAAGATCGGCTCGATCAACGCCGAGAACTGGCGGGCCTGGAACTTCTCCATCCGCGATGCAGGCGAGACCGAGGTGGCACGGATCACCAAGACCTGGGAGGGCTTCGCCAAGGCCGCCTTCACCACCGCCGACAACTACGTCGTGCAGATCCACTCACCCCTGCAGGACCCGCTGCGAAGCCTTGTCGTGGCGGCGGCGGTGAGCGTGGACACGGCGCTCAAGCAGGACAGCCAGGGCTTCAAC
>JALZAH010000161.1 GCA_030948425.1 Actinomycetota bacterium | reverse complement strand
CCCGCTGGGAGGCGGGTCACTCGGGTCCCTCTCCCCCACCGGACTGCCCGAGACACGATGACTGAAGGTCCCCTGGCTGCCATCACTGAGGCATAGGGTTCCCCGGCCGAGCCGTTCGGCAACTACGACCTCCCGGTCATCTTGTTTGCAGGCCTTGTCGAGCATGGTGGAGGGTGGAGAGTCCGGCGGCGCCGGTCGCAGCTGGTGATGGCCTGGGGGGTGGCTGCCGCCGGCGGTCGGTGCGACGCCTCTGATGGGACCATGCGGCTTAATCGCTGATTCGGAAGTCGATGACGTTGAGCGCACCATGGGCTGGGGCCCCGCGAGCAGGCCTCGGCTACCTCATGCCGGCCAGCATGTGGCTGGCGGGCGGCCACAGGCACGCACCACCATGTGCTGAAGGACTACCAGTAGCCCTAATGCAAGGGCGAGAATATGGGTATCTGTAAGACCTTGCGCCCAGTGTCACGTGTACATCTTGCACCGACGGACATGCTAGCTTTATGTAAAGCCATAGTTAAGGCCTACTGGTAACGCTTACGGAGGTACCATCAGTGAAGTTGGCACGACCTCGGCGCAAGAGCACCGTCACGTCGACGCACACCGTGTCGACGGCGATCGACCGGCTTGGCGAGCTCCGTCCCGACTTCGACCGGCTTCCCCGGCCGCGAGTCGTAGCGTTCGCTGCCGGGAAGGGTGGCGCAGGGAAGACCACATGCTCGGCGAACTTCGCCGCCATGATCGCAGCCGCTGGCTACCGGACCCTTGTGGTCGACCTCGATGTCCAGGCGAACCAGGCCGTTCTACTGGGCGTCGGTGCCGATCCGGTCGGGATGGACGGCGGGAAAGGGTTCACGGCGGCGGTCGTGACCGACGACGCTGGCCACGTCCGGCCGATCCGTGACGTTCGGCCCGGACTGGACTTGGTGGCCGCCGGAGCTCACACCAGGAAGCTGTCCGACTACCTAGTCGGCTTGTCGCCCGATGAGCGTCGGAGGACGGTCCGCAACGTGGTCGAGCAGCTTGCCACCGACTACGACGTCGTGGTCATCGACAGCCGCCCCGCAGGGGAGATGCTCGGCGAGGTCGCCCTCTTGGCCTCCGACTACCTCGTTGTGCCGACCCGAACTGACAGCATGAGTTGGGACCAGGGTCTCGACACCATCGCTCGCCTTTACGACGACACTGACGCCACCGCTCGGCTCCTTGGTGTCGTGCTCTTTGCCACCCAGCGGGGCGCCGAGCGAATCCAGGCCGATACCCGAGCGGCGATTACGGCGAAGCTCGGCGGTGTGGCACCGGTGCTGGGAACCGTGATCTACGCCAGCGAGAAGGCCGCGAAGGACCAGTCGGAGGCGGGGCTGCTAGCCGAGGAGTATGCGAACGCCGCCGCCGCCCTTCACAAGCCGTTCTGGGAGGACCCGGATGCGCCC
Source organism: Actinomycetota bacterium (assembly GCA_030948425.1). Lineage (GTDB taxonomy): Bacteria > Actinomycetota > Acidimicrobiia > Acidimicrobiales > Palsa-688 > JALZAH01. Next base: position 1,116 of record JALZAH010000161.1, on the reverse strand, counting down.
CGATTCGCTGCCAACAGCGCTGGGAGCGCCTCTGACCACGCGTCCCTGGCCGTGGAGGTCATCGAGGAGATGCTTAAGCCGGCGGAGGCGGGCGAGTGACCGGAGCGCTCGAGGGGTTCCGGCGCGGCAACGCCGCTGACGTCGCTCGGCGGACCGGCTCCGCCCCGGCCGGTTCAACGGCGGGCACGGTCGAGGACGACGTTGATCTCGACGAGTTGATCGAGCAGAGGCGAAAGCCGACGATGCCGCGTCCGGCCCCCCAGCCGGTCCCCGATCTACCCAGTGACAGGTCACCGCTACCGGATAAGACGTCGACGCCAAGGGAGAAGGCTCGTATCGGGTGGCAATCCCCCCAGCGCAACGCGGCGAAGAGCGGTACAGGACCGACCTCAGGGCCGACGGCGGGCCCGTCACCGAAGACCGTGCGGAGCATGAACGTTCCTCCCGAGCTCATGATGGGCCTACGGGTGCTGTCCGCCGTGCGCAACATGGATCATCCCGACCTGGTCATGGCAGCGATTGAGGAGCACGGCGAGGCGATCCCGCCTGCCGCCGAGCCCGTCAAGCGACGTCGTCGGGTCCAGACTGTCAAGCTGCTGGTCAAGCTCACCGATGAGCAGACCGGGCGCATCGACGGCGAAGCGGCCGCCCGAGAGATGACTCGTTCTACCTTTATTACCGCCGTACTCGACGCGTTCATCCCCGCCGCATACCGAGAAGGAGAGGGGTAGGGGTCTGCCCGCCCGGCTTCACGGAATCGACCGGTGTCAAGGGGGTCCAGCACAAGCCGCCCGCCTGGTGAGAGCGCGAACTTCCTGGTCATCGGGGGGATGTTCGTGCCTGGTGTGGCCTGCGAAAGTCGAGATCATGGCCCCGTCAAGGTCGCTTCCTGGGGTATGACTGCTGCCGACGATAATGGGGGTTATAGTCGGCTGGTGCCCTCAGCGTCCCCAGGCTTGTCATGAGCGTCCAGGGCCCTCCAGACGCCCTCAGCGGCCCCCTGGGCGCCGGCGCTGGCCGTCGGGACCTGGAGGTGGCGACGCTGGGGGAGGGGGGCCATCCCGCCACCGTGGAAGACCTTCGGGAGGCCGCGGGAGTGGATGTGTTCCGCCGGGC
>JALZAH010000133.1 GCA_030948425.1 Actinomycetota bacterium | reverse complement strand
CGGTTGCCGGCAGTGGTCGGTCGCGATATCGTTCGTTCGAACAAATGTTCGTTCCCGGGGGCCCGCTGCCGAGATCCCGTCGGAACGGGTCGAGCACGGTTCTCGGCAAGCCAGGGAGGTTCAGATGTCAGACGTCAAAGCGATTCCCGACGGGTACCCACGGGTCACGCCGTACCTGTGCGTCGATGGTGCCAACGAGGCAATCGAGTTCTACGGTGCCGTGTTCGGGGCCACTGAGCGGATGCGCATGCCGATGCCCGACGGGCGGGTCGGCCATGCCGAGCTTCAGATCGGCGATTCAGTGGTGATGCTGTCCGATGAGAACCCGGACATGGGCATCCGCGGCCCCAAGGCCATCGGAGGCTCCCCGGTGACCATGAGTGTCTACGTGGAGGATGTCGACCAGGTGTTCGGCCGGGCCATCGAAGCGGGCGCCTCTGAGCTGCGGGCCGTCGAGACCCAGTTCTACGGCGATCGGACGGGCCAGTTCGAAGACCCCTTCGGTCACCGATGGAGTGTGGCCACCCACGTCGAGGACGTCTCGGCCGAGGAGATGGGACGGCGCGCCGCGGCGGCGATGGGCGGCGGCTGAGGCTGGTCGGGCTGCCGCGTCGTGGGGTCCGGTGACCCCCTAGTATCGCTGCGTGAAGCGACTGATCGTCACCGCGGCCATCGCCTTGACGGGAGTGTTGCTGCCCCCGGCGACGGCCACCGCGACGATGGCCCGTTCCGCCCGTGTGCCCGACCTGGCAATGGCGCCGCTGGGTGACTTCCAGATCGACTCGGCGACGGTCGCAGGCCAGCGGCTTCTCCGCTTCACGGCGGAGATCGTCAACGTGGGAACCGGGCCATTCGAGCTCCGGGGTCGCCGGTCGGCCACGACGGTCGCCGGGATGTCGGTGCAGCAGCGGGTCGTCAACCCCGACGGAACGACATCGTTGCGCCCGACGGGGGCGTCGATGATCTACGCCGGTGACGGGCACGACCACTGGCACGTCAAGGACCTCGAGCGGTACACGATCCATCCCGTCGACAACGACACGGAGCTGGCGCACGGTGCCAAGGCGGGCTTCTGCTTCTCCGACAACGCCGCCTATCGCCTGACCCTGCCCCGGGCCCCCCAGTCGCCGGCCTACCAGAGCTGTGGCGGTCCCGACTCCACCAGGGTCACGATGGGCCTGTCGCCGGGATGGGGAGACGTGTACGCCTGGTACCTGGCGTGGCAGTGGATCGACGTGAGCGGGCTGGCGCCCGGCGACTACGTCGTGCGAGCCCGGGCCGACCCGCAGGCGATGTTCACCGAGGCGAACACGTCGAACAACACGACCTGGACGAAGATCCACATCACTGCCACGGACCAGGTCACGGTGCTCGAGCAGGGCCCCGCGGCCTGACCGCCTGAACGCCGGACTGGCTCAGGGCACCCGGGAACCGGGTGCCCTCCAGCCAGGTGCTACATGCCAGAGGTGAGCCCGATGCAGTTGCCCTCCGGATCGGTGAACTGGGCGATCTTGGGGCCGCCGGGGACGTCCATCGGGGGCATCACCGTCCTGCCTCCGGCGGTCTCGGCCTTGTCGAGGGCCGCCTGGAGGTCGTCGACCTGCACGTAGAAGGTGACCATGCTCGAGCCGTCCTGGCTGGCGGTGACGCCACCGCCGATCCCCCCTTCACCGGAGGAGGCGATGACGCCGTAGTTCATGGGGTTGTCGGCGTCGATCGTCCAGTCGAACACCGACCTGTAGAACTCCTGGAGCGCAGGCCCGTCCTTTCCCGCCACCTCGAAATGGATCACCGGATTGGCCATCATCTCTCCTTCGTCGGGGTGCAGCCGAGGTGACATCGCCCCGGCAATTTCGCCGCAGCCGTCACTTCACCAACCCTACCGAGGGGGGACGCGCCGGCGTCGAGCGGCCCGTAGGATTTCGGTCATGGACACCACCGTCTGGTTCAATCCAGCCTGTTCCAACTGCCGGACGGCGCAGGGCATCCTGGAGTCGCGCCGGGTCGAGGCTGCCTACGTGCGTTACCTCGAACAGGCCCCGAGCCGCGACGAGCTGGAGCGGGTGCTGGCCATGCTCGGACTCGACGACCCCCGGGAGATCGTTCGGGACAAGGAGGCCGTGTACGACGAATTGGGCCTGGCCGCGGCCGGTCGCGACGAGCTGCTCGACGCCATGACCACCCACCCGGTCCTCATCCAGCGACCGATCGTCATCCACGGAGACCGCGCCGTCATCGCCCGGCCACCCGAGCGCGTCCTCGAGATCCTCGACTGAGCGGGCGGGCCCGGCTGTGGCTCCGCCACCAGGGGTGGTTGGCCGGCATCGGTTTGTGGGGAGTACCCGCAGGGGACACCACTCCCATGGAGACCGGCTCGGTGGTGGGCGACGCCAAGGAGCGGTCGCAGGATGCCGCCGAGCGGGCGTCGCGGAGCAACTGGCTGGAAGGCCTGGCCCGAGCGGGACTGGCCACCCGGGGCGCGCTCTACCTGGTGATCGCCGCTCTGGCCGTCCAGCTGGCACGAGGAGCCGGCGACGAACGGGCCGACAAGCAGGGGGCACTACGGGCCGTGGCCCGCCAGCCCTTGGGCCGGGCGCTCGTGCTGATCATGGCCATCGGCTTCGGCGGCTACGCCTTGTGGCGCTTCGTCGCGGCGATAGTCGGCCCGGAT
>JALZAH010000107.1 GCA_030948425.1 Actinomycetota bacterium | reverse complement strand
TCACGTTGCAGGTCGAGGGGGTCCGCGATCCGCCACCCAAGAGACCGGAACCATGGACTTGGCCCTCGTCGGGTCCGCCGGCACCCCCCCTGGGGGGGGAGGGGGGCTCGACGCCCAGGTCTTCATCAGCGAACACGTCGTCGCTGTCGTGCCCTCGGGCCACTCCCTGGCGAGGCGTCTTGCGCGACGCTGATCCAGGTCAGCATCTACCCGATCGTGACTCTCCCGCAGGGCACCGGCGTGCGAATCGTGTTCGGCCGGGCGTGCGGCCACGGCGTCAAGGCCGACATCGCCCTGCGGGCCAGTCCCCAACAGCGGTCGTCGACCTCGTCGGACGTGGGCTCGGGGTGGCGATCCTCAGCGAGACGATCGCCGCTGCCTGCGTCGGCCATCTCAAGGTCCTCGCCCTCGACATCGACATCCGGCGTCGACATCCGGCGTTGCTCGCCTTGGGGGTCGCACGGACAGCCGGGCCCGGCGCCAGCCTCTTGCCCGCATGTCCCTGGTCCCGTAGGGCAAAAAATTTCCACTGCGTCATGGCGGACATCATCCGCCATTCCGGCAGCGCGATCAGTCTTCTCACCTGTCGAGCCATGGCCATGTGTACGGCATGGTGGTGGCTACCTTGAAGTGTGCTCGTCGCCTTTGGTGGCGTGGCCGGCGAGGTTGGTCAGCGCTTGGACGATCACGTCGCGGGTCGCCGTGTCGGCAATGAGGCCATCGGCACCGATCATGGCTGCGGTCACCGGCGTGTGGACGCAGGCGGCGTGGATGATCGTGGCGGTGGCGTAGCTGAGAACCTGGCGCAGCTGGTCGTGGGCGTTTGGCGCGCCCCGAGGCGAGGCGTTGATCCACCCCACCGGTTTTTCATAGATCGAACCCGGTTGGTCGTCGCCGATTGTCCAGTCCAACAGGTTTTTGAACGATCCCGGGAGCGCCCCGGCGTACTCGGGGATCGAGAAGACCAAGGCGTCCGCTTCCCGGATCCGCTGTCGTAGGTCGGTCGCCGGGCCCGGACGTGGATCGATGTCTTCGTCAGGGTTGAAGTGCGGGAGTCCTCCGAGGCCTTCGTAGATGACTGCGTGGACCCCCAAGGGTGCGACGGCAAGAGCCGTGCGAAGCACCGCCATGTTGGTCGACTTGCTCCGCAGGCTTCCTGCTACCAGCAGAACGCGACAGTTCTTGGTCACGGCCTGTGCAACCGCTCCCCGACTCGTCGACTTCCCGTCAGCGCGGCGATCCCGCCCAGCTGTGTTGGTCAACCTGGTCTGCCGGCGGCGCAACAATAACAATCGGCCCGTGCCCCATAATGAGCGTGCCCCGCCCCAAGATCACGGCCGTTCACGTGAGCTGGGTCGGGCGTGGAAGGTGGGCGCCCCAGGCGCGCTGGGATGGAGGACCGCGACGGATGACCTCGGCGGGAGGAGCCGCCGGCATGGACGAAGCTCGGGCGCTCATCGCCCGGCTACATCGGGCCGTCTCGCTGAGTCAGTGGCCGACAGGGTCGAGCTGGCCTCGGCAGCCCCGACAGCGTGTACTCCCGCACCCGCCACTTGCCGCTCCCTTCTCGGCCCCCCTCTGCGGCCTCAGGTTTGTGCCATGGTCATCGGATGTCAACCGGCCGCTATTCTGTCAGCCGCCGCACCGCAGGTAGGCCCGGGTAGCTCAGACGGCAGAGCAACGCACTCGTAATGCGTAGGTCAGGAGTTCGATTCTCCTCCCGGGCTCAGATAGGTGCAGGTCAGAGGGGCGCCCGCAGGATAGGGGCGCCCCCTCGATCTCTCGGTAGCCATCGACGTGATCCGGCCGGCCGAGTCCGGGAGCAACAAGCCCATGGCTTCCACACACACTTCCCTCGATCCCGAGGCCGCTGGCCGGGAGCAGAGGATCGAGGCTGCCCGGCGCATCGAGGCCGCCTCGGACGAACTGAGCGCCGCCCTGGCCGCCCCCGACGAGCTTGACGCCCGGCGCCAGGCGCAGGCCCGACCGCTCGTGGAGCGCCGCACGCCTCAGCCTCGGCGAGACCGCCACAGCCCTCGGGGTCGGCATGACGACCCTCAACCGCCTGGTGCGGTCCGGGGGAGCTACCGAGCTTCTGGACGGTCGGGGTGCTCGACGGCCGAGGCACGCCAACCCAAACCGGCGGATGTGAAGGGCCAGCCAGAAGACGAACAGGACCCCGAACAGCGCGGCGGAGTGGGCGCCGCGCTTCTCGAAGGCGAGGGAGCCGAGCCAGAGGAGGCCGAGGACCACCCCCACGAGGAGCCGGGTACGGGCGAGGCTCGCGATGACGACGAGGAACAGGAACTTGCGGACGCTCATGCCGAGTACGCACCCGGGTAGGCGCCCGTGCCCGTGATGAGCCCCGGTCAGCCTGACGCGAAGTCAGATGCTCAGGGCTGATCGGCGGATCAGAAGGTTGGGGTTCGAATCACTCTGGGCGCACCAAAACGCCCATTCAGAGGCTATTTCCGGTCGACGTCAAGGGCCCACAAAGAACATCGCGCGGGTCTGACCTCGCACGGACGGTCATTCGCTTTGGCGCTCGACGATCGGCGCTCAAGGACGGTCGGTGCGCATTGAGCGTACAGCGCTAGCTAATGCCTCGGTCTCGAGCACGTCGGCCATGAGTCCGATCTGCTCCTCCCAGACGTCTTCTGGGATCTCGGCTTTCACGGCGTCGTCTAACACGTGGTACACGTCGAGGCCCAACTGGGCCCCAGCCAAAGCACCGGCGTAGGCAGGATCGCCCTTCGTCACCGTCTCGGCGGCAATCTCGGCGGCCTCTGGATCGGGGGCACCGAGCAGCACGACCAGCGACTTGGGGTCGTTGGCGTTGGCGATCCGAAGGATGGCTTCCTGGCTCTGCAAGTCCATGGCTCCTGACGCAGTTCAGACGAAGCACTCGGTAGCGACGAAGGCCACCTCAGCCCCCGCCGCCTCGGCACAAGCAGCGATGGCTGTCCCCGAGACGCCGTCGCGCTCGCCGAGGGCGATGATTATCCGGTCTCTGAGCACGGTCTCAACTCACCTCCTTCCACTGCTCGTCCAGCCACTGCTGGAGCCGCTGCGGCGTAAGAGCGGCGTCGGACAAGCGGCCCACCTCCTTGCCGTCACGGAACAGCAGGAAACCTGGGAGGCTCATGACACCTAGCTCCATGCAAAGCCGCCGGGCCTTGGGGGCCTCAAGCTTGACCACCTTCATCTTCCCGGCGTACTGCTCGGCGAGAGCCTCGACGTGAGGGAGGAGGGTCAGACATGGCCGGCACTCCGGTCCCCAGATGTCGACCAGCACGATGCCCTGGGAAACAGCGTCGCGGAAGTCGTCGCCGTTGACCTCGACGACACAGGCGGGGTCGCTCATGGAGACAGCATATTCCTTTCCAGCAGGACACTCATACCATCCGACAACTGGCACACCCTGCCGAGGAACAGGCTGCCCTTGGCGATGAGCATCACCCGGTCGGCGTTCCCGGTGGTGAGCCGGTCGAGGGCGTGGGGGAGGTAGCACAGCGCCGAGGCGAGGTGGCCCTGAGTGGGGCTGTAGCCGGGCATCCCTCGTTCGGCGGCGAAGGCGGCGATGTCGCCCTTGGCGATGTCGCCGCGACGAGCGGCCAGTGCCGCAATGATCCGGTAGTTTCGTTCAGGCACGTTGCCGCTGCCCTGCGGCTCGGTCAACTCCGGATTGTGCAGCTCGGTGGCGTAGTCGTCGACAGCGGTCATGGGCAGGCCTAGACGAGCCAGGGGATCAACCGCCAGAGCTTCCATGACCTGCGGGTTGGAACCGCCGGCGGCCACCGTGTGTTTACCGACACCGTCGAGGCGGATGCGGGGCGATTTGCCGTCATCAGCCTCCACCAGCGCGGCGGCCCCTCCGAGCACATCTTCGAGTACCGGCATGCCGCACTTCAGGTGGCCCTGGAACTTCATCCCGAGCTTGGCCATGCAGCCTCCTCCGACCACGGCAACCCGGTGGAAGACGCCCGCGGAGACCAGGCTGGCGGCGATCACCAAGGCAGGTACCGGCGCAGCGCAAAAGTCCTTTATGTCGGCGCCCGACGCCTGGCTCAGGCCGGCGGCGGCGGCGACGGCTTTCGCCAGGTTGCCACCGCCCCTCTGGTAGCGGTCGCCGATGGCTTCCTCGCCGCAGCCGAGCACGTAGTCGACCGACGCCGGATCGATGGCCTTGGCATCGAGAAGGTGGAGCAGCGCCAGCGTGGCGGTCGCCTTGGCCGCCAGGTTGTCGAGCAGAACGTGGGCGGTAAGCGCCTCATCGTCGAGCTGGCCGCAGCGGAAGGCGGCGGCAGCGTCGATCACCTTGAGTGACCCGGGCTCGCCCGCCACCGCCTCCACGTCGCCAGCGCAGCGCTCCACGCGCTCGAGGTTCAGCCGCTTTCCGAGCGGGTGGGCGCCAAGGGCAGTGGCGGCGCGCTCGGCGGCGGCGGGCGACAGGGTGAGCAGGTTGAAGTCGTCGACAGCTGCCAGGAGTCCGAGGAACTCTTCCTCGGGAATGATTTCGCCCGAAGCGCTCCAGCGGGTCGCCCCCGCCGGTGCATCAGGGGCTGGCTCGATTCCCGCAGCCTGGTCCCACCACGGTCGCACGGGCAGCTGGCGAGGATGGATGGCGTTGACGTAGGCCTGGTTAGCGGGGTAGGTGACCGCCTGGTCGAAGTTGCGCAGCGATGAGGTGAAGGCGGCGGCAACCGTTGCGTCGTCACTTAGCTCCCGGCGGGGCTTGGAGCCATGGCGCGCCAAGGAGGGCACATGGGCCAACACCTGGGTGGATGCTGAGATCACGACATCAGGCATGGCTGTCCATGGGCTGGCAAAGGGCGGTTTCTCGGGGTGCCGCCGGCTCGCGGCGAGCGGCGCCGGTCTCGAACACCGTCGGCTCGTGCACGGTGGTCTGTAGGGCGTCGAGGGCTCGCTCGAGTAGCTGGCGACGCCATTGCTTCTCTGCCTCCGGCTCGAGCGAGGGGTCGCCGGTCGGGTAGGGGATGCCCCGCGTGCGCACGATGCGCGGTGCCCCCACCCGCTCGGCGATCGACACGAGGTTGCACAGCAGTGCGGTGGGGATCCCGGCCCGCTCCAACTCCTTTGCAAGCGTTGCACCGCAACGCGTTCCGGTCCCTCACGTGGCAGTGAAGATCGCCGCCCGGGCGCCCGAGTGACGTAGGTCGGCTGCCCACTCAACTCCAAAGCGGCGGGCGTTGGCCACCGACGTGCCGTTGCCAGCGGTGACGAAGTATTCGCCGAACAGACTGCCGATCCCCCCCTCGGCCTCGAGCTCGCGAGCGGCGTCGAGGGGCAGGATGCGGTGCGGGTCGGCGTTGGCCGAGGCGGTCGAGAAACCACCGTGAACGGACATGTAGTCTCCCGGTGGCAGGACCTGGCGGCCCCCGAGGGGGTAGCGGAGCCATTTGGTGGCGCGGGCGGACTCGAGGCCGTCAGGGTTGTCCCCGGGGACCAATGCTCCTTCGGTGAGGAGGGCGATCATGACCTCGGAGGTGGCGCCGACCGGCGCCGCAGGCGTCACCCGGTCGAAACGAGGTAGGGGGATCTCCGTGGTGGCAGTGTCGCTCCCGAGCCGGGAGATCGCCAGGTCGACGGCGCGCCTGGCGGCGCTGGCGTCGGCCACCTTCGTGCGGCGGGCCAGCTTGCCGATGCGCCCGTCTCCTGCGGTCAACACCTCTCCGTCGAGAAGGCGCAGGATTCCAGCGGCCAGGCAATCGAGGGAGGGGGCCATGCGCCGCGCCACCTCGCCGCTGGCCAGCACGGGTACGGTGCCGGCTTCGTCGAGACCCGGGTTGTCCTCGTGCATCGATGCCACGCTGGCCAGCCCGGCCTCCTGTGCGGCGGCCACCACCCGAGCACAGGCCAGCCCGTAGCGGCCGCTGGTGAAAGCGGGGCCGGCTACGACCAGGTCCGGCTCGGCCGATCCCACCAGGCGGACGATCTCGCCGGCCAGCCCGAACGCCACGTCGTCGCCGCACCACACGGTCGCCACCACCTCGTGGTGGGGCGCCAGCAGCTCGGCCAGGCGCCGCCCGGGGCCGACGGCACCCTCGATCAAGCCCGGCCCGGCTCCCGCCTCCGCTTCTCCGCCAACGCCGGCGAAGAACTGGTTTATGTAGTGGACGATCCTGGCCATGGAAACAGCCTCTCGCAGTGATGGTTGGCAATCAAGCAGGTAGGGGTCTTTTCAGGCGGAGCTGGCGGTCAGCTTGCCCCAACCGAGCGGGTTGAGGGCGCAGTACACAACCGCAGTAGGCACTTCGAACGCCGCGGTGGCCGGTGACTTGAGGAGCGTGAGCTGCTCGCCACCGTACGCCTTCTCCATCTGGGGGAGCTGCAGTCGATGGTCGTAATTGCCGGTGCTGACCATGGCCGTGGCCCGCTCCGGTGCCACCACCACGGAGGGACCGGTGCCGTCGACCCCTGCCATCTCGGCGTAGAGGCCCACCGGCTGGATGCCGAGATCGTAAAGGGCGTCCATCTTCAGCGCCACGTCAGCGTCGGCGTTGCCGCCGCCCTCCTTGGTGACGATTGCGGCGTCGAAGCCGGCAGCGGCGCATATCCGGGCGGCAAACGCAGAAACCATCTCCTTGGAGCTCTGGTCGACAGGCTCGGGGCAGATGACCACCCCTGCGAACTCCAGGTCGCGGCCGTGGCGCCGGCGCAACTCGTTCACGATCGGGTGGTTCTGGTGCATGAAGGTCGGGTTCTTCAGGGCGGGATGGCCGAACTGGCCACTCACCACCGCGCCGTCATCGAACTCACCGGGGTCAAGCAGTGTGGGCAGCGCGGCGGCGAAGCTTCGCCCGTAGACGAAGACGTCCTTAAACGGACCCTGCGTCTGCAGGTTGGTGACGGCGCCGACCCGAGGAAAGGAACCGCTGCCGGATCGCGGTGACGGCGAGGGAAGTTCCTCCACGCTGTCGGGCGCAGCGCCGAGGGAGGCTTCAGCCAACGCGGCAGCCAGTCTGAGAGACGAGCGGCGAAGAGCGACGTCTACTTGTTCCCAGCTCGCTTCTGGCGCCCGCGAGAACTCGACCACCAGGTTGTGAGCCGCACCTAGAGGCGACAGTGAGGCCGCCGGTCCGCTGAGGTCGGCCAGCGCCTCTTGGGCTCGAGGCAGGTACCCGGCCGTGACGACGATGACGCCGCGCAGGACGTGGGTCTCGCCGTTGCCCTGGAGTCGGGCAGGACCCAGGAATCCCGGGAATATGCCGCCCCCACCGGGTCCTTTGGTC
>JALZAH010000105.1 GCA_030948425.1 Actinomycetota bacterium | reverse complement strand
GCCGTCCTCGTGGGCGGCTACGCCGATCATGAGCAGGCCGGCAACCAGAGCGAACGGAGGCCAGGTCTGGTCCGCGGCCGCCCGGGTCTTGTCCGGGGATACGACCACCGCAGCGACAAGCACAGCGGCGCTGGCCGCGATCAGGCCCAGGCGTACGCGCCGCAGCCGAGAACCCTCAGCCTGCATCGACACAGCTTGGCCGCTATCGGCGCGTGATCCAGTGGACTCTTGCGAGACTGTCGCTCGTGAGCGACCTGCGCCCCCCGCACCGCATACTGGACGGCACCCTGTTTCGCGACGACGGAACCCGTCGCGGCCACTCGGTGCGATGCTCGTGCGGCTGGGAGACCGAACTTTCTCCCACCCTGGCCCTCGCCGAGGCGTCGGGCGAGCAACACATCGACTCTCACCGGCCTCGACGCGCTCGGCGTGCCGGAGACTGAACATCTGGGCCGTCTCCGCATTTCAACATGCCCGCTCGGCACGGTTCGCATTCCGTCATGTCTCCCCGGGCGGACACGGGGGCGACCAGGACCTCGTTGCGCAGAGGCCCTCGTCGCTAGGGGCTTCGTATCGGCGGGGACCGATACGAGGCGAGATTTACCCCTGTTCGGACCGGTCCTCAACGGCGAGAACCTCAGCCTCTCGGTCAGGGCCAGGTGCCGGACTGCCGCAAGCCTTGGTGGACCAGCACCGCGACCGCGTCGGGCTCACCTTCCCAAATGGGACGCGCTGGCCGGAATGCCAGAGCGGATGGAATTGGATGCAGGATCAGCGGATACCGGTGTGGCAGGTCACGATCAGCGAGGTGAAGGACCCGGAGGTAACCGTGACCTGTGGGAGGTCGGCCTCGAACACCTCCTCGGCGATGACCACGCGCAGGCTGGGGTCGAGCTCGGCTGCGCAGCAGGACAGCATCGTCGTCTTCCCCGACCCCGGTGCCCCGGCGAAGATCATCGAGAGGCGGGCCCGGACGCATGCCCGGAGAAACTCGGCGACGCGAGCGTCGAACATGTCGTGTTCGACCAACTCGTCGAGCGATCGGTAGGCCACGCCGACCAGCCTGCACGCGCTTGGGGGGCGCTGAAGCCCTGTCTTGGACCACGGTCGTTTCGGCGTGCTCGCCAGGCGCGCAGCCCGCAGCCCGTCAGGCTATCCGGCGCGAGCGTGCCCGCCGAGGGTGCGATGAGCACCCAAGGAGGCCCTGCCGGGGCTAGCGAGGAACCACAGCGCGCCGGCGCTGCGAACACAGCCGGTCGTGTGGCCAGACTGTGCAGAGGGATCATGAGGTCGTCGTCGTCCGCCAACACCGGCGCTCGTCATCACGAGCGGCCGACAAGGAGAGTCCATGCCTGAGCCCACCTCCGCCGACGTACTGACCGGCAAGGTCGCCCTGATCACCGGGGCGTCATCGGGCATCGGAGAAGCAACCGCTATCGCCATGGCGCGGGCGGGTGCAGCTGTGGTGCTCGGAGCCCGGCGCGTTGACCGGCTGGAGTCACTGGCGGCACGTCTGCGTGACGACGGCGCCCGGGTGCTGACCCTGCAGCTGGACGTCACCGACGAGACCGCGTGTCGTGATTCGGTGCAGCGCACCCGGGCCGAGCTTGGCGGGCTGGACGTCCTGGTCAACAACGCCGGGGTCATGCTGCTGGGCCCGATCATCGATGCCGACACCGAAGACTGGCGGCGCATGATGACCACCAACGTCCTGGGCCTCATGTACATGACTCATGCGGCTGTGCCCGGCATGGCCGAGCAGGGCTCCGGGGAGATCGTGAACATCTCGAGCGTGGCCGGTCGCCAGGCCCGTGCCGGGGCTGGGGTCTACAACGCCAGCAAGTGGGCGGTCAACGCCTTCAGCGAGTCGCTGCGCCAAGAGGTCACCGCCCGTGGCGTGCGGGTGTCCCTGGTCGAGCCAGGAGCGGTGGCAACCGAGCTCACCGACCACATCACCAACCCAGCCAGCAAGGAGGGCGCCGAGAAGATGTACAACTCGATCCGCGCCATTCAGGCCGAGGACATCGCCCGGATCATCGTCAACGTGATCACCCAGCCGGCCCATGTAGCCATCAACGAGATCCTTGTCCGCCCCACCGACCAGGTCGGGTAGTCGCACAGCCACGTGTCGTTCGAATCCGCTCGCTCATCTGACCGGCACGCGTCGCCTCAGACGACAGAGACAGGTTGCGCTCTCGACCCTGCCCCGGCCGTCGTCGTCGTCGAGGACCGGTATTGGCACTGTTGCGTTGTTCAGCCAGCGTCCGGCGGCGCTCACAATCTCGGTCGTCGCGGCGCTCCTTCGCTCAGATCGCCATGACGAGTTCATCGAACGCAGCTGCCACTCGTAGCCACCGGCGGCCTCGACACCGAGCTGGTAGTGGCCTCGTCGCAGATTCTGGATCAGTGCGTGGCCGGCGATCACGATTCGGGCGGAGCGATCCTTCCTTGAGGCCTCGCTCGGTCTCAGCCGGGCCTTGAGCCGCCCGTGGTCGTTCTCGATTGCGTTGTTGGCGTGTTGGACGGTGTTGTGGAA
>JALZAH010000101.1 GCA_030948425.1 Actinomycetota bacterium | reverse complement strand
ACCACCCTGAAACTGGTGCTGTGGGTCCTCAACCGGCTGGCGCGGGTTCTGTACGCCAACGGCGACCTGGGCGGGATCCCCAGCATCCATTTCGCCCACTGGGCGTTGATCGACGGGGACCGCCACCCGTTGTTCGTCTCCAACTTCGACGGCAGCTGGGAGAGCTACCTCGGCGACTTCATCGACAAGGCCAAGGTGGGCCTCACCGCAGTGTGGGGCAACACGGTGGAATTTCCCCGGACGTGGTTCCTGGCTTTCGCCGGGGCAGGCGACGGTCCCCGGTTCCGGGCTTGGGCCCGGGCCAACGGCTGTCCCACGGCGGCCTGGTACAGCGCCTACCCCACCCTCACCATGCCGATCGTCGACAACAACAGCGCCATACGCGAAGGCCTCTACGCCTCGCTTCGGGGGGAGGAGGTCGAGACATGGCTGCGACGACTGTGAGTGGCTCGGGAGCCGCCGACGACGGAGGCGCCGACGACGGGGCGTCCACTCTGGACATCGCCGACATGCAGGGCCTGGTGGCCCGGGCCTTCGGCCAACTGAGCGTTGCCCGCTACCTGCTCCTTGGCGTCACCGACGCCGCTTCCGCCCGGCGATGGCTCGCTTCGGTGATCGACGACGTGAGCACCGCCGCCGACCGACCCGACAACGACACCACACCGTGTCTCAACGTGGCGTTCACCTGGGCCGGTCTCCGAGCCCTCGGCCTGTCTCCCGACGCCCTGGCCACCTTCCCCCGCCCGCTCCAGGAGGGAATGGTCACCGACCACCGCTCACGCATCCTCGGCGATGACGGGGTCAACGAGCCGGGATCGTGGCGGTGGGGCGGCCCCACCAAGCCCGAGATCCACCTGGTGGTGATGTTGTACGCCGCCGACGGGCCGGCGCTCGACGAGGAGCACGCCCGCCGTCGGGCGGCGTTCGAGGCCGACCATGCCCTCGAGGAGGTGAGCGCAGCTATCGACGGGGCCGTTCTCGATAACCGAGGTACCGAACACTTCGGCTTCGCCGACGGCCTTTCCCAGCCGGCGATGAAGGGCTGGCCGCGAAAGACCCGGTCGGTGCAACCGGCGGCCGAACCGCCTCCGCCGAAATGGACCGAGGTGAACCCGGGCGAGGTGGTGCTGGGCCACGAGGACAACTTCGGCAAGCCGAGCGCAGGACCCACGGTGGCGGCAGCCACCGACCGTGGCCATCATCTGGGCCACCCCAGCTGGGTGCCACGCGGGCGTCGTCATCTGGGCCAGGGGGGCACCTATATGGTCGTCCGGCAGCTGGCCCAGGACGTGGCCGGGTTCCGTCGGTTCGTGCAGTCGGGTAGGCCAGCCGACGACCCTGATCTCCTGGCCGCCAAGCTCGTGGGCCGTTGGCCCAGCGGCGCACCCCTGGTGCTCGCACCCGAGCACGCCGACCCCGCCTTGGCCGGGACCAACGACTTCGGCTACCACGTCGACCAGGACGGCCTGTCGTGCCCGCTGGGTGCGCACATCCGGCGGTCGAACCCTCGCGACTCCTCGGTCGAGCATCCCGAACGGGCCCGGAAGTCGAACCGCAACCACCGCATCCTGCGCCGCGGCCGCTCCTACGGACGACCCTTGATCGAGCCCCCCGCCACGCCGGACGAGGCGGCCGATGCCGAGCGAGGCCTGGTGTTCATCTGTCTCAACGCCGACATCGAGCGCCAGTTCGAGTTCGTCCAGCACACCTGGCTGGGAAACCCCTACTTCGCCGGGCTCTATGGCGAGGTCGACCCCATCATGGGCAACCGCCCCGAGGGTGGATCGTTCTCCTGGCCGGCCAACCCCGTCCGCCGCCAGGTCACCGGCCTACCGACCTTCGTCACGGTCAAAGGCGGCGGCTATTTCTTCCTCCCCGGCATCGCCACCCTCCGCTACCTCGCGGCCTTGAAGCCAGACGCGTAGATCCCGCTAAGCGGGGTTCGGGGGGCGGCGCCGGACGACGAGCAGCCGTGCGCAGCAGGCCGGTCGCCCGACGGTCCTCCCCCGGCAGTCATGCAGCTCCTGGTGGTCCAGTAGGCGCGGCCGGCCGCATCCGACCCGACGCGTGTCGAGGGTGACGCGCATCGGTCGGGGCGACGAAGGCCCGTTTGCCGCGGCCCTCGATGAGGTTCCAGTTCTCCCGGGTCTTCAGCCGATGGTGGTGGGGACATAATCGGTCGATCAGCGAGAACAGTGTGATGTGGGTCGCCGCCCAATCCTCACGATGGTCCATCTCCAGCCGGGCCACGGCGCTGCAACCTCGACCGCGCAGGTGGGGTACAGCCACTCGAGGGCGGTGCGCTGATGAGCCGTGGGTCGCCGGCCGAGATGGGCAACACCGACCACGTCGACGTCTCTCGTTGCCACCGCGGTGAGGAACGGATCGCCGGTGTCGATCATGTCCCGGATGACCGAGATGGCCACCGGTCCGTAGCCCACCAGCTCCGCCATCTCACCCGATACCGGATACCCCGCAACAGCGCCGGCAGATCCACCCGCACGATGATCTTGGCCCGCGCCCCCCGGCCACCATTCGGCCTGCCGCTCGCGGCGATAGTGGTACCTGTCGGAGAGGGTGACGCGGTCGTTACCGTGCCACGGCTGGCGGCGTCCGGAGTGCTTGCCGCGCAGTTTGGGCCAACGCCGTCAAAGCATCGGCGGCGTAAGCCTCGGTGGGCTCTCTTCGACCCTCGGCCCGCGCCTGGGCAAACAGTCGGTCGCGGATGGGATCGATGACGGACATGATCTCAGCGCCGACTTCGGGGTTGTTGAGCACCACCATGTGCCAGACGCCCTCGGTGTCGGTGTAGGTGCGCAAGTAGCGCCGCTGATGGATGCGCTGCCGCCGGGCCTCGGCATCGGCTGATGCAGCCGCCTTGGTACGAGCGCAGTCGTCCCTCAGCTCCTGCAGCGACGATTATCGGGCCCTCTCGACCAGGCGGCCCTCGGCGTCGGGATCAACCGTTGCCGCATCGGCGATGGCAGCGACCTGTCCTGCCGAAAGCTCGCCCCGCCGGGCGGCAGCGGCGGCCTGGGGAAGTTGGTCGAGGCGACGAGCGGCGCTGATTGCTTCGGCGGCGGACCCAACAG
>JALZAH010000159.1 GCA_030948425.1 Actinomycetota bacterium | reverse complement strand
GGGTTCGGTCATACGCAGCCGCCTGGCGGGTCTGGAGGTAGGCGCCGATGGCGGCAACGGGCACACGGCGGGAGTGACCGATGAGCACGCTGGCGATCTCGCCGGTCTGCACGAGCCGGTTGAGGGTCGTCTGGCCAACAGCGAGGTGCCGAGCAGCCTCCCGCATGGTCATCAGCGCGGGCGGAAACCCGGAGCGGCCCCTGGAGATGCTGGCCTCGTCGGCCTCGTCGAGCGCTGCCAGGGCGGCCACCGCTGCTGCCAGTTCGTCACCGGCGGCCTCGATGCGCCGGGTCGCCTCCGCCTTCCACTCCCGCCGGGCCACCTCCGGATCGGTCGATGCGTGCCCTGGTGCTGCGGCGATGCTCATGTACTGGTTGCACCCGGTCGCGCCGTGTCCGGATCACGAGTTAGGCACTCTTAAGGCACATTCTTTGCCGCCACGCCCGCCGACCACACCCCCAGGCCAGGTAACATGCTCCCTGACCTGGGGTTTCGTGGTGGGGCTACCTGGAATCGAACCAGGGACCTCAGCATTATCAGTGCTGCGCTCTAACCAGCTGAGCTATAGCCCCGCAGATGCGAACGATTAACGTACACGACAGCCCACCCGACGCGCCCCTCGAACGGCTGCCTTACCCGTTACCGCCCAGCGGACGGACTGACCGACGATCCCAGACCATTGGATGCTGAGTAGCCCTATTCGGCACCTAACCGTCCAGCGGTCGCGCCTCCCCACTGAGCGACGCTTCGCCAACCCCCGGACCGGTCGCCGACCGGGCCGGGATCGACCGCAGCCCAGCCTCGGCCACCCCTCGTCAACCGCGGCAGACCGCACTGGCCTGCGCCGCACCAGCCCCCCCAGCCCGCACCCAAATTGCCAGCAATAGCGACCCTAGAGCTGGCTGAGCGCCATGCCCACGGCCGCTGCTCCGACGCTCAGCACCAGGGTCCCTCCGCCCGACAGCAGGGCGACACGGTAAGCCCGGACCTGGATGAGGCGGACGGTCTCGAAGCTGGCCGTGGAAAAGGTCGTGTAACCCCCGCAGAACCCGGTCCCGGCCACGGTTTGCCAGAGATCCGGGGTCCCGTCGAAAGCGACGAGGCCAACGAGGACGCCGAGCACCAGCGACCCGGTGACGTTGATGAACATGGTCCCGAGGGGCACTCTGGTGGCGAAGCGGTCCGTAACTGCCCCGTCGACCAGGAATCTGACCACCCCTCCGGCGCTACCGGCGAGTCCCACCCACAGGTAGTCGACCGGGCTCATTGGTCGTCATCCCGGGCCGAGCTCCCCGACGATCCTGAGGCACGGTCCGGCAGGTTGGAGAGATCGGGGTCCATGGCCAACGTGGCCACCACCGCCCGGCGGGCCCGGTGGTAGCCGGAACCCAGGGCAATGCCCACCCCTACGGCCACCAGGCCGAGCACCACGCTGGCCAGAGCGTAGAAAGCTGCCAACCCGACCTGGTGGGCCCGGAGGAGCTGATCGGTGTCGACGGCGAGGGTGCTGTAGGTGGTGTACGCCCCACACAACCCGGTGCCCATGAGCAGCCGCGCCGAGCGCCGGCGTCCGTCATCGGCCCCGTGACGGGCCAGCACCTCGACAAGCGCGCCGAGAGCGAGTGCGCCGGTCAGGTTGGTGACGAACGTGGCCGTGGGAAACGTCCGACCCGAGTTCGGCCACGCTTGGGAGATGGCGTAGCGGGCGGGGACGCCGAGCAGGCCGCCAGCCGCTACCAGGGCAAGGCTGCGCCCCTGTCGGTGCACGAAGCTGGGCGGTTTTCTGCTCACCGGGACGGACTCCTCCAACGGGTCGTTGGTAGGGGCCATCAGCTCATCCGATTGGTCCTGATCGGAGGCGGTTCGAGGAACGGGCGAGCTCCATCGCCAGCGATCAGGTTAGACGACGGTCAACGGCGCCCGCACCCGCGGGGGATGCCCAGCGGCCGGTCGGGCTGACCGCCGGCCTCGCCACGTGCCTATTCGTCGTCGGGGCGGGCGACGACGCGCACGGCGACGCCGCCGGTCACGTCGGAGATCAGGTTGAACACCACCGCGACCATGGTGTTGACCAACGTGCCGACCAC
>JALZAH010000157.1 GCA_030948425.1 Actinomycetota bacterium | reverse complement strand
TCCATGGTCGGCGCGGGGACCTTTACCATTCTGTGGGGACAGACGGGCGGGCATCACTGCCCCGTGGGAACGTCTGTTCGACCTTGAGTGTCACACCCCCTTCGTACGGTTCCGTCTGTGAGCGAGTGCGCAGGACGAGAGCCTTTCCGGGCCTTCCGTGTTGCCCTGGACGGCGACTTCGCCTACTGGACCGTGTTGGACTGCGCTCTGCGCCGGGTCCGAGACTTGGACGCGTTTCTGCTGTACCTACGGACCGGCCGGGGCCGGACGGAGGCCACCACGGAGTCCTACGCCCGTGACCTCACGCTGTTCGAGGCCTGGCGGTGCTCGAGTGGCCGGGACCTGGTGGCTGCCGCCGCGGACCTGCACCTGCTGGTCGCCCACCTGAAGCTCACGCCGATCGAGCGCAAGGGACGGGGCTACGGGCGGCGACGGAGCAACAACCGCATCAGCCACGTGCTCACCGCGGTGCGCTCGTTCTACCGCTTCGAGGTGGCCACCGGTCGGGTGTCGGACCGGGTGCTGCCGTTGCTGTGGGAGGTTGGCGACACCCGCTTCCTGCCTGAGGAGTTGAAGCCCGAAGGTGGCGGGGTGCAATACCGGGCGGTGCCCCGCCACCAGCTGCCGAGGGAGAAGAACGACTCGCCTGACGCCGTCACCAGGGAAGAAGCAGGTCGGCTGCTCACGGCAGCCGACCACTGGCGGGACCGCTTCTTGATCGTGTTGCTCTGGCACTGCGGGCTCCGCATCGGTGCCGCCCTGGGACTGCGGCGTTGCGACGTGCACTTCATGGACAACGCCGCGGTCCTCGGTTGTCGCATCGGCGGTCCGCACGTGCATGTCGTTCCCCGAGACAACCCCAACCGGGCGCGGGCCAAGACGCACCGCCCGTTCTCGGTCCCCGTCCCGACCGAGGTGGTGACCGTCTACGAGATGTACCTGCTTGAGCGGACCACGGTGCCCGCGGCGGCCGAGTGCGACTTCACCTTCGTCAACCTCTTCCACGCCCCCATCGGTGCTCCGATGCGCTATGCCACCGCCCACCAGCTGCTCCACGGCCTGTCTACAAGGGCAGGGCTCGACCGCGCCATCACGCCCCACATGTTCCGACATGGGACCGGCCGCGCTCTGGTGGACAGTGGTGTGGATGTCGCCGTGATCAAAGAGATCCTCCACCACGCTCGGCTCCAGTCGACGGGGATCTACGCCCGTCCGGGCCACGATCGCCTCCGCGTGGCAATCGATACCCTCCCGCCTCTTCCCCGACCGCCCCGGCAACGGAGCCGGTAATGGTCAGCGTCGTGTCGGTGCGCGCTCAGCGCGCCGCCGTTTCGGGCCCGGCCGAGCGACTGCGTTCTCTTCTTGACTTGCCCCGCCTGGTCAGCCTGGGGTGGGACCCGGACAGCCGGGTCTGGACCGTCGACCCCACCCAGTCGGTCTTTTCCTATCGGGGCTGCGGCGTCGCCGGCTGCGGCTACAAGGTCTCCGGCAAGGACGGCCTGTGCATGGGGTGCCTCTTGCGATGGCGAGCAGGGGCCTCCTCGCTCGAGGAGTTCCTCTCCCAACCGCTCACCCGGGAGCGCTGGCGGTCCGAGCGGCTCTGCACGGTCTGCCGCACCCCCGGACACACGCGCCCGGCCAAGCTGAACGGCCTCTGCCTGTACTGCGAAGCCACGCGTCGAAGGCGCAAGCAGACAGTCGACGCGTACATCGCCGGCGATGACCACTTCCCCGCCGCCCATGCCCGGCCGACGATGGGGATCTGCGTCGCTGCGGCCTGTGGCCGTCTGGCCGCGTTCAGGATGGGTCTCTGTCAGGGCCATCACGATTGGTGGCGCGATGCAGGGCGACCGGAGGTCGCGATGTGGTCGGCCACCGCCGATCCTCTGCTGGGAGATCGGGGCAGTCGGATCACCCTTGCCGGGCTCCCAGAGCGCTTCCAGCTCGAGCTCCTCTTCGGCATCCAGATGGGCCTCGACCATGGCCGCAAGCTGCGACCCTCGGTGCTGCGGACGGTCATCGGTTGGGCCCGAAAAGGGGACGGCGACTCCTTCGAGGCCCTCCAGGCGCCAGGCGCGGACGCACAGTGTCGTCAGTTCATCGACCAGACCATCGACGCCATCGCCTTGACGACCAAGACCCCCGAGCTCGAGTGCACCAAAGACGTGTGGGACCTTCGGGTGTGGGGACTTGCCGGCAGTCTCTACTTCGTCGGCGGTCCAGCCCCTCGCAACCCGACGAAGCTGCCGATGGACCCGATCCACCAGCGGTGGCTCCGGGACGCAGCGAAGGCGTGGGCGGCGTCGCGACTTCCCCTTGCCAGCACCGACACCGGCGTCAGGTCCGTGGTCACGGCGGTCGGACGATGGTCGGCCCATCTGAGCGGCCGGGAAGGCGGCGGGGATGACCCCACCATGCTCGCCAAGGACGACATCACCTCGTTTCTCGCCGCTCTGCGGGTGATGGTCAACCAGGGGCGACTTCATCCCTACATGCACACCAGGACAGTGTCGTGCCTGCGACGGTTTCTCCGGGAGGGACGCGACCTGGAGCTCGATCAGCGAGGAAAACCGCTGTTCGGCTTGGCCCGCTCCGTTGGTGTGGAACTCCGAGAGGTCCCCGCCGCGCCGAAACGCGACGCCGGGGACGAAGTCGGCGACGCCATCCCTGACGCGGTGCTGGTCCAGCTCCTGGGCGACGACAACCTCGCCCTACTCAGCCCCGACGGTCGCCGTCGCTTCGAGATCGGCCTCGAGGTGGGTCGTCGGCCCGGTGAGCTCTGCCGCCTCGCCTATGACTGTGTCGCCTACGACCAGCGCATCAATGAACAGACCGGGGAAGCCGAGCTCAAGCCGGTCCTCCTCCATGACATGCGCAAGGTGCACACGGTCGGCTGTCGGCTGCCGATCCACGAGCACACCGCCGAGCTCATCGGAGAGCAACAGGCCGCGGTCCGAGCTCGCTTTCCCATCACGCCGGTGGCGGAACTGGTGCTCTTCCCTGGCACCCAGCGTGACCAGGGTGGCCGCCGACCCATCTCGACGAGCCGATGGGCCAGCGAGATGCGGACGTGGGTGAGCCAGCTCGAGTTGTTCGAGGGGTCGCTCGACGGCAACGGGAGTCTGCACCTACTCCGAGGCGCCACCGACGGGCCCGTCCGGTTCGATCCGGCCAGGCTGTTTCCCCAATCCCTTCGGCACACCTACGCCCAGCGCCACGTGAACGCCGGCACTCCCGTCGAGGTTCTCAGAGAGCTGATGGGCCACGACAAGCTGGACACCACCAGCGGCTACTACCGCATCTCGGCCGAGCGGAAGCGCAATGCGGTGAAGCGGGTCATGCCGCTCCAGGTGACGGTGTCGGGAGCCAGGCTGCGCCTGCTCGATGATCCCAGCCCCAGCGATCTTGGCTTGTACGCGCTGTCCCAGGTTGCCGTTCCAATGGGCAGCTGTGTGGAGCCTTCCAACGTCCGGGCCCGCGGCGGTGCCTGTGATTTCCGTTACCGCTGCTTCGGCTGCACGCATTTCAGGACAGACCCGTCCTACCTGCCCGAGCTTCGCGCCTACCTCACCAAACTCCTCGCCACTCGGGAGCGCCTGGCGGCCGCGGTTCCCCAGCTGACTGACTGGGCTCGACGAGAGGCAATGCCGTCCGACGAGGAGATCGACGCTGTCCGTCGCCTCGTCGACACTTGCGATGAGACCCTTGCCCAGCTCGACGCCGACGACCGTGGCGCCATCGAGGAGGCAATCGAGGTTCTCAGGACGGGGCGGGCGGCCATGGACACCGTCTTCCCAGTCCAGTTCCGCGGGGTCGTCGCCCAGCCCACACCAGTGCTGTTCCCGACGATCGCCGCGCAGGCAGGACACCTCCGGTGAGTGAGCCAGCCGGGGATCGGCTCCGTCGGCTCAGGCGCGTGGATTCCGAAGTGAAAATGGCCCGGGTGCGAGCCGCCATCGAGGCCGCGGGCATCGCCGGTGGTCCGTTTTCCGTCTCTGAAATCGCTCGTCAGGCCCACGTCTCCAGGCGCTTCGTCTACGACCACCCTGAGCTTCGGGCCGAGATCGATCTCAAGGCGGCTGAATCAGTCGGGCGGTTCACGGGACGCCTGGTCGCCTCGGCTCAAGTGACCGGGGCGTCACTTCGCGCTGACAGCGAGAACGCCAGAGCCGAGAACCAGCGGCTACGCGAACGAATCCGCATCCTCGAAGCCCGCCTCTGTGAGGCGCTCGGCGCCGAGGTGGCCTCCGAGATCGCAGGGTCGGGAGTGCTCATTGCCGAGACGTCATTGCGCGACGCGATCGATGTCCTGGAACAGAAGCTTGGCGACCTCACCGATGACCTGCGCCGCAAGGACGAGGACCTTGAGGGTGCCCGCCAGGCGAACCGCGAATTGATGAGCGAGCTGAACCGTCAGACACCAGGTCGTGGGGGGAGCCAGTAGCGCATGCGACGACTCGGCGATGATTTCGGGGTGACCGACCTTCTGTGCTCGCAACACGGCTGGCTTGGTCACGTCTTCGTTCACGAAGCGGCGCACGCTGTCGCCGCTGCGCAGCGGCGCATCCCGTTCGCGGAGGTCCGGATCCTTCAGCCCGACAACTGGATGGCCGCGCACGACGGAACGATGCTTGGGGGCGTTCGTCTTGAGAACGACGCCCAGGTGTGGGTAAGGGCGGAGCCCGTTGCAGCGTTGGAGTTTGTGCTCGCCGGCGCTTTCGCTGAACGGGCCGCGTTCGGTCATTGCCTCATGGGCGCTCACCGCGGCGATCTCGACGTGTGGAGAATCGGTGCAGGTCTCACCGCTGCTCAGCATCTTGAACGCATCGAGGCGTTCCTCGGCCGGCCGTTTGATGTCGTCACGTCCGATGTCGAGCGCTGGGTCGCCGACAACTACCCGAGCATCCGGAGGGTGGCGGGCGCACTGGCCGGGGTCGGGGATCTCGCGGAGGCCGTTCTGCTCAGTTTCAGTGACGACTGGCGCCTGTCGGAAGCGGAAGTGCTCGCCTTGCTCGCCTGAACTCCTGCTGCTGCACTACCCGCGGTGAGCAACGCGACCTCTGCCGGAAGTCGGGATGACGGTCCACCTCTACCCGGTTCTCACTTCCCAGCCGAGCATGTTGCATCCGACAGCTGTGCGCCGAGTCCTTGCTCCGGCGCCGAGACGTCTTGTCTGTTCTCCGGCGTTCGGCGACGCTCGCCCCCGATCGACGAGAGTTCGGCGAGATGCCCGACGGGGACCAGCGGTCGCGCACGTGTGCGCCAAATGACTGCCCTGGTCAGGGGTCTGAAGCCCGAGCCCGGACCCCAGAGAAGTACCAGGCATATCGGACGGGCCAAGAAGACCAGCTCGGAGCGCTGGGGCTCGTCATCAACGCCATTGCCCTCTTGAACACCCGGTACATGGACCGCGCCGTGAACTACGTCCGGGACCGCGGCCGGT
>JALZAH010000155.1 GCA_030948425.1 Actinomycetota bacterium | reverse complement strand
GCCACGTCGAGATCGACGCCGGCCAGGACGGGGAACCGACCCACGAGGGCGACGGCTGAGCGGAAGCGGATCGCAGGACCCATCACGACGGAGGTAACGCTACTGGGGTACCGCCCGGTACTGCCATCCGGCCTGGCCGCGCCGCGACGCCCGTCAAACGGTCGACAGTCGCCCGAGGCCGAGGTCGCTCAGAACGTTGCTGAACCAGGTGGACAGGACATAGGTGTTGTCGGTGAGCAACAGGACGCCGAGGGCGGCGAGGACGATCCCGGAGATCACGTTGATGGCTCGAAGGTGGCGGCGGGCCAGGCCGAAGACGCCGCTCAGCCGTCCGAAGGCCAGGCCGGCGGCTACGAAGGGGACCCCGAGGCCGAGCGAGTAGGCGACGAGCATGGCCTCGCCGCGCGCCAACGTGTGACCGTCAGCGGCCAGGCTCAGCACGGCGGCCAAGGCGGGCCCGATGCATGGCGTCCAACCGAAGGCGAAGGCCATGCCCATCACCGGCGCCGCCCACGCTCCGAGCCGGGAGGGCAGCACATGCCAGCGGCGCTCAATGGTGAGGACCCGGGGGCGGACCAACCCGGCGAACGCCAGGCCCATCACCACGATCACCGCGCCAGCGATCCGGTCGAGAACCTGCTGGTGGTTCTTCAGGGTAGAGCCCAGACCGGACGCCGTCGCCTCCAGGGTGGCGAAGACCACCGTGAAGCCCCCCACGAACGCCACCGTGGACAGGAGCAGCCGGCGCTGGTTGGGCCCCGACGCCGTCTCCAGCTCAGCGGTGCCCACCCCCGACATCATCGACAGGTAGGACGGCACGAGCGGTAGCACACACGGCGACAGGAACGACACGATGCCGGCACCGAACGCCACGATGAAGCCGATGGGCGAGTGGAGGATGAGGTGGTTGCCGTCCATCAGCGATGCCCATCATGACACCACGGAGGCTTTCTCCGACCGCGGTCCCCGCCGGCGCCCATCCACGTCCGGGCCCGAGGGCCGACGGTAGCGTCGAGCGGGTGCCGCTCAGCATTCTCGCGCTTCTGCTTGGCGGAACCATCGGCCTGCTCCTCGGAGGCAACCTTCGCCACCTGGCCACCTGGCACCTGCGGTCCTGGTGGCTGCTCGTCCCCGGCGTCCTCGCCCAGATCGCCGCCGACCGCTCAACTCTGGCCGGCCTGGGCACCGTGACGCTGCTTGTCGGCTACGGGTGTCTCCTGGTGTTCGCCTGGCGCAACGTCCTGCTCGTGGGCATGGGCCTCGTGGCTGTGGGACTGGTGGCCAACTTGGCCGTGATCGCCGTCGACGGGGGCATGCCGGTCCACCCCCCGGCGGTGGTCCGAGCGGGCATCGCCACGCCCGCCCGGCTGGCATCCGTCGGCTACGGCCACTGGCACCACATCGAATCCGGCAGCGACCATCTCAGCTTCCTCGACGACCGCCTGCCCGTCGGTGCGTTCCACCAGGTGCTCTCCTTCGGGGATCTTCTGCTCTGCGTCGGCGTGACCGACGTGGTCGCCAACCTTGTCCGCCGGCCGCGACGCCGGCGAGCCACGTGGATCCGCCCTTGCCCATCCAAGGTGAGCGGGGTCGGGCCGGTAGGACCGTGGTCGACCAGACCCTGATCAGCGTGGTCTCGTTCCGTCTGGGTGGGACCGACGGCGTCTCGGTGGAGACGGCCAAGTGGGTGACCGCCCTCCAAGCCCTCGGATACCGGACCCGTACCATTGCCGGCGCGGGGACAGCCGACGTGATCGTCCCCGGCCTGGGGGCCGGCGCCGAGTTGGAATCGTCCGCTCCGCCTCCACTGGGCGCCGACGACCTGCGTCGGGCCGTCGGCGCCAGCTGGCTGGTCGTGGTCGAGAACCTGTGCTCGCTACCCCTCAACCCGGCGGCGTCGGCCATCACTGCATCGGTCCTGGCCGGTCGGCCGGCCGTGCTCCACCACCATGACCTGCCGTGGCAGCGGGCCCGCTTCGCCGCCTCTCCACCACCGCCGGATGACCTGGCCTGGGTGCACGTGACCATCAACGACCTCTCCCGTCATCAGCTCGCCGAGCGTCACATCACCGCCGTCACCATCCCCAACAGCTTCGACGTCAACGCTCGCCCCGGCGACCGGGTGACGACCAGGGCGGCGCTGGGGGCGGGCCCCGACGACAGGGTCATCCTCCAGCCCACCCGGGCCATCGCCCGCAAGGACGTGGGCCGGGGACTGGCCGTCGCCGAGCACCTCGGAGGGTGGTTCTGGTTGCTCGGACCCGCCGAGGAGGGCTACGGTCCCGTCCTGGACAAGATCCTGGCCGGCGCACAGGTCCCGGTGCGGCGAGGTTCGGTCCCGCCGATGGGGGACGGCCAGGGTGTCGAGCACGCCTATGCGGCCTGCGACGCCGTGGTGTTCCCCTCGACGTGGGAAGGGTTCGGCAACCCCCCGGTCGAGGCCTCACTGTTCGCCAAACCGGTGGCCGTCGGGCCCTATCCGGTGGGCGCAGACCTAATGGCCCGATACGGCTTCCGGTGGTTCGACACCGGAGCCCCCGAAGCGCTGGCCGCCTATCTGGCCGCTCCCGACCAGGCCCTGCTCGACCACAACCGCCAGGTGGTGCGCGACCACCTGAGCGCCGAGCGACTCCCAGCTCGCCTGGCCGAGCTCATCGACGGGGCCGGATGGCCCCGTCATCGGTGACGCTCGGTCCAGCGGACGCGCCTACGGCCGGGCCGGCGGGAAGGAGCGGTACCGAGCCCGGCGGGCTCTCGCCGCCAGGAGCCCGGTGGCTGTCCGGCGAGCCGGGTACGGTCGGAGGGGCTCAGGAGGGCGGCGAAGCTGCTTCGACGGTGACGTCTTCGGCGGGCGCACACCGAAGAGGTTCGACCTCCGACCTACGCTCCCCTGCCGACAAGATCAAAAATACAGGACGATCAACCGTTGCCTCGCCAACAGCGCCTCCCCCGGACCACCCGCCGCCATCAGCTCCTCGACGTAGCCCTGCCCCTCTTCGGCGCACGCGGCTTCCACGACACGTCCATGGCGGACATCGCCGAAGCTGCGGGCGTCACCAAGCCAGTTGTCTATCAGCACTTCTCATCGAAGCGTGAGCTGTACCGCGAGCTCCTGGCCTCCGTCGGCGAGGATGCTGTGGCTCTGATCGCCGAGGACGCCGCCCGGCAGGCGGATCCGCAGCGACGGGTCACGGCCGGGTTCGTGGCCTACTTCGGTTGGGTTCGCGAGCACACCAGCGCCTTCAACCTGCTCTTCGGAGGGTCAGCCCGCCAAGAGGACGACTCCGCCGAGGTGGTGGCGGCCATCGAGGACCAGATGGCCTCGGCGGTCGGCGAGTTCATCGAGGCCGGGGTGGACGGCCCCCATCGAGAGCTGCTCGGTTACGCCATTGTCGGGCTCGGCGAGATCACTGCCCGCCAGTGGGTTGCCCGCAATGGTGGGCTGGGAGCCGCGGAGACCACCACACCCCTCGACGCCACCGAGGGCGATCTGCTCGCCGAACGCCTGGCCAACCTGGTGTGGGCCGGCCTGCGGAGCCTGCCCGGCCCCCAGGCCGCCGAATCCCAGCGGCTGGCCGCCGAGGGTTGAAGGCCCTTCGCTACCCTGCCGGCCATGGTCGAACCGCTCCCCGAGCACCGTGAACGCAAGGTGCAGATCCCGCCCAACTGCGACCTCACCTTGGGCGTGACCTGCATCGACAAGTCACAGCCAGGGATGACGGTGTGGCAGATGTGCGCCGACGAGCGCTTCGCCAACCCGGTCGGGGTGCTCCAGGGCGGCTTCGTTGCCGCCTTCGTCGACTCGGCGATGGCCGCCACCTCGGTCACCGCCAATCGGGGCCGCCGGGTCTTCACCGCCAACACCGACCTGCGAATCAGCTTCTTCAAGGCAGTCCGGACCGGCACGGTCCTGACCTGCACGGCTCGTGCCGTCTCCAACGGGCGGCGGGTGACGTTCGTGGAGGCCGAGGTCGTCGACGACGCCGGGGTGGCAGTGGCCAAGGCATCATCGACGTTCCTGCTCACCGAGCGTTCCGCCGGAGCGGCACCCGCCTGAGCACCCGCCGGCCGAGTGCCCTCAAGGTCGGGTGATCAGCCCCGGCCCTCCCGGCGACGGCTCAGAGCTTGGCCAGGACGCCCTCGGCTCCGCTCTTGTCCAAGCCCAGCCCGTCATCCTCGACGGTCAGGTCAGTGACGACGCCGTCGTCGATGATCGCCGAGAAGCGCTTCGAGCGGACCCCGAGGCCACCGCCGCTCAGGTCGATGTCCAAGCCCAGGGCCCGGGCGAAGTCGGCTGACCCGTCGGCCAGCAGCACCACCTTGGCACCCACCTCGCGGGCCTCCCCCCAAGCGGCCATGACGAAAGCATCGTTGACCGACGTGCAGGCGATGGTGGTCACACCCTTGGCGTGGAGATCATCGGCGCGCAGCACGAAGCCCGGCAGGTGATAGTCCGAGCAGGTGGGAGTGAAGGCCCCGGGTACCCCGAAGAGCACGACCTTGCCGTGGCCCAGCACGTCGGCGGTCTGCACGGCCTGGGGGCCGTCAGCGGTCGGGGTCTGGACCTTGACGTCGGGGATCTTGTCGCCTACGGAAATGGCCATGCTTCCTCCTGCAGTTCGGGGGGGGCCAGCCGTGTGGCCAGCCTGGCCGAGCCTACGGGCGCCGGTCACCCGTGGGGCGCACGACGGCGTCGACCGGCTTCAATAGGGATCCATGCCCGACCTGGACAAGGTGGATCTGTCACTCCGGCTCTCCAAGAGCCACGAGCTCGATCGCCTCACCGCCGCCCAGCACCGGCTCCTCCACCTCCGCCTCGTCAACGGGGGTCTGCTGGGTGATGGGGGCCTCGGACCTCCGGTCTGTGTCGTCTTCGAGGGATGGGACGCGGCGGGCAAGGGTGGGGCCATCAAGCGGCTTGTCGCATCGCTCGACCCTCGCCATGTCCGGGTGGCGCAGTTCTCCAAGCCCACCCACGACGAGAAGCGCCACCATTTTCTGTGGCGCTTCTTTCCCTGCCTCCCGGGCTGGGGGGGCATGGCGGTCTTCGACCGCTCCTGGTATGGCCGGGTCCTGGTCGAGCGAGTCGAGCGCTTTGCCACCGAAGAGCAATGCCAGCGGGCCTACGACGAGATCGTCGGCTTCGAGCGGACCCTGGCCCTGGAGGGCATGGTCATCATCAAGTTGTGGATGCACATCTCCCACGACGAGCAGCTTCGTCGCTTCGAGCGACGGGCCGCCCATCCCCTCAAGAGCTGGAAGCTGGGTGCCGAGGATTGGCGCAACCGGGAGAAGCGGGCTCCCTATGAGGAGGCCCTGCGGGACATGTTCGCCCGCACCGAGCATCACCTCGCGCCCTGGGACATCGTCGAGGCGGAGGACAAGCGCTTCGCTCGGGTCAAGGTCATCGAGACGGTGATCGCCCGCATGGAGCACGGTATGCGTCGGGCGGGCATCGAACCTCCCCCCTTCGACGACGTCATGCCACCGCTCGACTAGGTCCGCGACCTGGCGTTCGTCGCATCGGCGTCCACACACGACAAACGGCCCCCGACGTCGATGACGTCGGGGGCCGTGAGCTCGTTCGTTGCTGCGGTGCTACCGAAGGCTGAGGATCAGCTGCCGGCGACGATGATGTGAGCCACACCGAGGGGAAGACCGGGCTTGACAGCGGTGGTCCCGAAGGTGGTGTCGAGGGCCATGGCGGCCGTCGGGGTCAGGTTGACGATGGTGCCGTCCAGATGGACCGTACCGCCAGGCGTGGTCACCTGCAGGGGGGCGCCGTTGAGGGTGGCGATGGGCACGCCCACCTTGCCACCGACGGTGCCGCTCAGCGTGGAGCCACCGGGATCGACGACGAAGTCAGTGATGGCCAAGCTCTTGCCGCCCTTGGAGAAGGTGATCCCGCTCCCCTGGTGGATGAGCACGCCATCGATGTAGCCGGGCTGGTAGCTCTTGTCACTGTGGATAGCGGCGAAGCCACCGGTGATCGGGAAGCCGATCGTCGACGAAGCCGAATCGAAGGTGGCCTTACCCTCCGGGGCCACGGCCACACCGAGGCTCTTGAGGGCTGCGGCGGTGCCGGCATCGAGGGCCACCGAGGTGGTCTGTCCGTCCACCCGGGAGATCTCCGTGGTCTTGTCCGAGTACATGTTCGGCGTACCGGCCAGATCCAGGTGCACAGTGCCGAGAGGCAGGCCGGGCGTCACAGCCGTGGTCCCGAACGTCGAGTCCAGCGCCATGGCGGCCGTAGCGGTCAACTTGGCCACAGTGCCGTCGAGGGTGACGTCGCCGCCGGCCATGCCGGCCTTGACGGCGGTGCCGTCGAGGGTCAGGAGGGGGATGTCAGGCTTGCCGCCGACCGTGGCGTAGAGCATCGAGTTGCCAGGGTCAACCACGAAGTCGCTGACGTTGAGGCTCTTGCCGCCACCGGTGAAGGTCAGGCCGGAGCCGTAGTGCTGGATGGAGCCGACGATGTTGCCCGGCTTGTGCGAGGTGTCGCTGTGGATCTCGGCGTAGCCGCTGGTGATGGGGAAGGTCACCGCGGTGTCCCCGCCAGCTGTCTTGGTGGCGGTCGCCATGCCCGACGGTGCGACCATCACCTTGAGCGAGGTGAGTGCGGCGGCGGTCTGCGTGTTGAGGGTGACGGTCGTTCCCTTGCCCGTGAGGGTGGGAAGAGCGGTGACCTTGTCAGCCGTAGGGGCTGCGGAGCCCGACGGCGCGCTTGAGCTTGGGGCTTGGCCTGAGGGCTTGGTGCTGCTGCTGCTACCACAGGCCCCAGCGGCGAGCGCAAGGCCGCCGACCAAGGCGACAGCAGCGAGACGACGGTGCGTCCGTGTAGACATCGGTGACATCCTTTTATTGATTTCGTAGGGTTTGGATCGCTTCTTGTGAATCGTTCATGTCTTCGTCGCCGCCGGGATACCTGGATGGGATTACCGCAAAGATTGCCGGTGTGCCATTGGGCTCACCGCAAGTACCACCGCTCGAAGAAGTATTCTGAACCAGTCGGCGCATCGGACCACTGCACAACCCGATGCGACATGGGGACCGCCTCACAGCGGGCACATCGTTGGTCATCGGAATCGCTACAGCCGATTTGTCCAAGGTCGACAATTCCATCTTCGCCAGCGGACGAGCAGAGTTAAACGGGACGGCCACCACCTTATCGAACATTACCGCCCGAGTTGCAGATGATCCCGGCGGAGGGCCGCCAAGCACTGGGTTGGCCGGCCCGCTACGGGGTCGTCAAGTCTCGACGATGGCGGTCGCGCTCGGGGGAACGACGAGGTGACGGCGGTCGGATCCCGCCCCAGCATCTCCCCGAGCTCGCCCTGTGACGCAGAATGGCCGACCGTCAACGGCTCGACCCGCAGCCGACGGCCCGGCCC
>JALZAH010000029.1 GCA_030948425.1 Actinomycetota bacterium | reverse complement strand
CCGAGGGCAAGCGGGTCACGTCGCGCTCCACCACGGACGAACTGCCGTCCCTGCTCGATCAAATCCAGACGGACACGCAGGAGGGGCCATGCGTCGATGCCATCAAGGAACACGAGGTGTTCATCACCGGTTCGCTGGCCGACGAGGAGCGGTGGCCGGAGTTCGCCCGCCGGGCCCATGAGCTGACCGGCGTCAACAGCGTCCTTTCGCTGCGGCTCTTCGCCAGCGAGGACACTATGGGGTCGCTGAATCTCTACAGCAAGGCGGCGGACGCATTCGACGACGAGGACATCGCGGTGGGCTCGGTCTTTGCCGCCCATGCCGCAGTGGCTCTGGCCGGGGCCACGCGGGAGGCACAGCTCGAGGCCAAGGCTGACACCCGCGACGTCATCGGTATGGCGAAGGGGATGATCATGGCCCAGCAGGAGGTCTCCGACGAAGAGGCGTTCGACATCCTTCGACGAGCCTCTCAGCGGACAAACGTCAAGCTCCGGGAGATGGCCGATCGGATCGTCCACCCAGCGGACGAATAGGCTCGATCCTAGTTGCTTCGGGGCGAGATCAAAGCAGATGAGCACGCCTCTACGGTCCCCGGCTGATCACCGGGTGCAAGGGGTGGGTTCAGACCCGTGAGCCCGCCCCGTCACCATCGGGCGCCGCTTGTGCATGATGAGCGTGCCCCATCCACCTGGCGGTCTGGCGGGCTGCCCCGGCGCTCGTGCGGCACCCGTCCGTCGGCGGCGAATCGGTGCTGCACGGGCCGGGAGGTCGACGCATCTCCTCATGGAAGTCGTCGACCGGGATCGAGGTCGACGGGGGACTCGGCGTGATGCATGCGTCGAAGGTCGTCGAGGCCGTGACTGTCGATGCGAGCATTCCCACGTTCCCTGGTGCGTGTCGCCGCGTGCATACGCGCTGCCAGGGTCGGGACATCGCCCGAGCTGCCTACAGCCAGCCCACCCCGCGTCGGGTGACCGAGCGTGATCGTCTATGCCTCCCCTCGGCCTTGACCTCCCCAAACCGCCCTCCGGAGCTTCGACCGACAGAGGAGGGTGTAGTTTGGACGTTGGCGCACCGCCGTGCGCTGGCCTTCCAGGCACGTCGCCCCGGACCCCGGCAGCGCGTCGTCGGCCCCAGGGAAAGCGCCACGATGACAAGCACCTTCCTGCCGCACGACTCGGCGACGGTCGGCGCGGACGATGATGCGGCCTCTGCGCCGGTCGAGCCCACAGATAGGCCCTCGGCGAGCGCATATGCCCAGGTCGCCGCGCTGCTGCACGAGGCTCGCCGCCAGGCACCCGACCAGGTCGGGTCGTTCCTGGCCCGGCGGGTGGATGACTTCGGGATGGGAGACCTTTCAGTCTATGTCACCGACTTTGAGCAGCGTCGCCTGGTGCCGATCGTGGGGTCAGCAGCGACGAGCTCGATCGACATGGACGACTCGACCGGCGGACGGTCCTTTACGACGGCGACGCAGCTGGTTGAGCCGGTATCCGGTGCGGAGCGGCTGTGGAGCGTGGTGGTCGATGGAGCCGCCCGCCTCGGCGTGATGTGCGTCACCATGCCCACGATCGACGACGACGCTCGGGCGCTGGCCGACAGTCTCGCCGGGGTGGTCGCCGCGCTGCTGGTCACCCGCGGCCAGTGCACGGACGCCTACACCACGCTGCGCCGCACCGAGAAGTTCAGTTTGGCCGCGGAGATGCAGTGGGAGCTGCTGCCGCCGTTGAGCCTGGACAGCGGGCGGGTGTCGGTCGCCGGGCTGATCCAGCCCGCATACGAGGTCGGAGGTGACTCCTTCGACTACGCGGTCAACGGCGACATCCTCGACTTCGCCGTCTTTGACGCCATGGGCCACGGGCTGCGATCGAGCCAGCTCGCTCATCTCGCCGTGAGCAGCTATCGCCACAGCCGGCGCTCCGGCCTGGATCTGGAGGCCACGTATGAGGCTATGGACGCCGCCGTTGCCGCCCGGACCGAGGGCGAGGAGTTCGTCACCTGCATCATCGGGCGACTCGACCTGCTCGAGGCCCAACTCGACTGGATGAACGTCGGCCACCCTCTCCCCCTGCTGGTGCGGGCCGGCGAAGTCGTGGGGACGCTGTCATGTCGAGCGACGCTGCCTGCTGGGCTCGGCCTCAACGGCGTCACCGAGATCGCCCACGAAGTCCTCCAGTCGGGCGACCGGTTGTTCTGCATCACCGACGGCGTGGTCGACTCCCACCGCCCCGGAGGTGAGGATTTCGGGGAGGAACGCCTGATTGCTTTCCTCGCCGCACAGTCCCGTGCGGGCCTCGACGCGGCCGAGACCGTCCGCCGGCTCTCCCACACCGTGCTGGATCACCACGGTGTGCTGAGCGACGACACCACCGCCTTCCTGATCGATCTGCACTAAGTGTTTCGGGGATAAGAGGCATTATCCCCGCATTCGATACACCCGGATGGAGGAGCTCGGGAGGAGTCCAAGTGTGTCTGCTTACGCCTGGCGGGAGGCCCCGACGGCACCGCTGGCGACATCACTCGCCTCACGAGACATGGTGCGCCGGCTGAGTTCGAAGACGAGCTCCCAGTCGGGCAGTTCGTCTCGCTCGTAAGTCTGC
>JALZAH010000152.1 GCA_030948425.1 Actinomycetota bacterium | reverse complement strand
TAGGTGACGGTGTCGAGATCGGGGCTGACGTGCAGGCCGTGCACCACGGTGTCGTCGCCGGTGTTGACCACTGCGGTGATGGGTTCGTGATCGGCGGCGGCCACCAGGCCGCCAAGCATTCGGGCGGCACCGACACCGCCGGCCAGTGCGAGGATCACCGGGCCACGGTACCGTCTGGCGTCCATGACCCTGTTCCGTCCGTGAGTGTGACCGTCGGCATCGACGCCACCCCGTTGCTCGGTCCCCGCACCGGCGTCGGGGTCTTCGTCGACGGACTCATCGCCGCGCTGGCGGGGCGTCCCGGCCTGAGCCTGAGGGCCTACGGGCTGACCGCTCGGGGGTCCCGGCGCCTTGGTGTCGTCCTGCCCGCCGGTGTGGCCCACCGACGTCTGCCGTTGCCCGCCGGCGCCGCTATGCGGGCGTGGGCGGTGGGCAACGTCCCGACCATCGAGGCCTGGTCAGGCCGGGTGGACGTGGTCCACGGCACCAACTTCGTGGTCCCCCCCAGTCGCCGGGCGGCCCGTCTGGTGACCGTCCACGACCTGACGTCGCTGCACTTCCCGCAGCTGTGCACCCCCGCCGCTCGTCGTTACCCCGACCTGGTCCGTCGTGCGGTGAGCCAGGGGGCGTGGATCCACGCCGTGTCCGAGTCGGTGGCCACCGAGGCTGTGGAGCATCTGGGGGCTGACCCTCGGCGGGTGCGGGTCATCTACTCCGGTGTGCGTCAGCCGCCGCTGTGGACCTCGGCGGTGGGTGCGGTCGGCGCCGCCGGCCCCCGGTCGGCCAGCCGTCCCTACATCCTGGCCCTGGGGACGGTGGAGCCCCGCAAGGATCTCCCCGCCCTGGTCGCCGCCTTCGACCAGATCGCCGACGACGACGCCGACCTCGAGCTCCACATTGCCGGGCCACCGGGGTGGGGTGAGGGGGCCCTGAGGCGAGCTATCGACGCCGCCCGCCACGCTCGGCGCATCGTCCGTCTGGGCTGGGTCCCCGATCCCGTCGAGGAGCTCAGGGCGGCGGCGGTCGTTGCCTATCCGTCCCTCTACGAGGGTTTCGGCTTCCCGCCCCTCGAGGCCATGGCTTCGGGGGTTCCGGTGGTGGCCACGGCGGTGGCCGCCCTGCCCGAGGTCCTGGGCGACGCCGCCGTCCTCGTGGCGCCTGGCGACGTCGACGCCCTGGCCTCGGCGTTGGCCCGGGTGCGGGACGACGACGCTCTGCGGGCCAGGCTGATAGAGGCTGGGCACACGCGGGTCATGCGCTACCGCTGGGAGGTCACCGGGGACAGCTTCGCCCGGTTGTACGCCGAGCTGGCGGCGGCCCGGCGGAGTTGATGGGCGACCGCCGTCAGCGCCCCAGCCGGTAGGCGCGCCCTCCGGTTGCCACCGCGTCGAACACGGCGAGGAAGTCCCCCGGCCCCGATGAGCGCAACCGGGGCCGGGCTCGGCGAGATGCGGTGGTCGACCCCGGATGGCCCAGCAGGGCCAACACCGCCTCGGCCAGGGCGCCGGCGTCACCCAGCGGCACCAGGCACCCGGCGTGGGCGGGGGCTTCGGCCAGGATCTCGAGGGGACCGCCGGCCGCGGTGGCCACCACGGGCACCCCCGAGGTCAACGCCTCGACCAGGCCCAGACCGAACGGCTCGGGCTCGGTGGAGGCCTGGACGTAGACGTCGAGGTCGGCCATCATCTCGGGAACGTCCTGGCGTGCGCCCAGCCACCGAACGCCGAGCGCCTCGGCCCGGACCCGGAGCGCTTCGGCGTACGCCTCTTTGCCGACCACAGGCCCGCCGGCCACCACCACCTCGATGTCGGGCCGGGCCTGGCGGAGGAGGGGAACGGCGTCGAGCAGGATGTCGACCCCCTTCCAGGTGTCGATGCGGGTGGCGGCACCGAGCACGGCGGCGTTGTCGGCGATGCCCTCTCGGGGGCGGAACCGTCCGGCCAGGGCGGGGGCGAACTCGTGGGGGTCGGGTTCGTCGGTGACCTCGATCACGTTGGTCGGGTGGAGCTGAGCAGCAACGGCGGCGGAGATGGCGATGACCACGGTGGCGTAGCGGCGGGCCAGGAACCTCTCCAGGCGCATCGCCACGCTCGACTGCACGACGATCTCCCGGGCGTGCCACACGTGCGGGCGGCGGACCACCAAGGCGACCGCCCAGCCGTAGAGCGAGTGGATGGCGTTGGTGTGGATGACGTCGGCGTCGACTCGGCGGGCCAGGCGGGCCAGGCGCACCA
The DNA here is from genome assembly GCA_030948425.1 of Actinomycetota bacterium. Lineage (GTDB taxonomy): Bacteria > Actinomycetota > Acidimicrobiia > Acidimicrobiales > Palsa-688 > JALZAH01. The sequence goes on along the minus strand of JALZAH010000152.1, from coordinate 62 downwards.
CGGAGACCGGCCAACGGGCCACGAAGCCCAACCACCGGCTGGACGGCCCGGAGGTGGTGATG
>JALZAH010000009.1 GCA_030948425.1 Actinomycetota bacterium | reverse complement strand
GACTGCTGGACCTGAGCGGCCGGACTGAAGTTGGTGTTGCCGGCCTGGTTGGCGTCGATCACACAGGTCCCCGCCCCAGTGAAGGACACCATCCCGGTGGCGCTGATCGAACACGCCCCCGCCGTGGACGCCGCGTCGATGGTGAAGACCACCGGGTTCCCCGACCCGCCACCCGTGGCGGTGGGCGTGTAGTGCCCGCCGACCGTGGCGTTTGCCGGCGGGGTGGAGGTGAAGGTGATGGCCTGGGCGGCCTTGCCCACCGCCACGCTCTGGTGCGCCTGGGCGGCGGCGTTGAAGTTGGTGTTCCCGGCTTGGTTGGCGTCGATCACACATGTCCCCGCACTCGTGAAGGTCACCACCCCGCTGGCGTTGATCGAACACGCCCCCGCGATGGTGAACGCCGGGTCGATGGTGAAGACCACCGGGTTCCCTGACGCCCCACCGGTCGCAGCGGGCGTGTAGCGCCCGCCGACGGTCGCTGGGCTGGGCGGGGTGGAGGTGAAGTTGAAGTTGATGGCCTGGGCCGCTTTGGCCACGTTGACGGTGATGGGGGCGCTGGCCGGCGACGCCGTGTTGTTGGTGTCGCCGTTGTAGGTGGCGGTGATGTGGTCGGTGCCCGCGGGCAGGGCGCTGGTGGTCAGGGTGGCGGTGTCGGGGAAGGTGCCGGACAGGTTGGCGGTGCCGAGGGTGGTGGTCCCGTCGGTGAAGGTGACCGTACCGGTCGGGGCGCCCCCCGCCGGCGAGGATTCCACGGTGGCGGTCAACGACACCGGCGCCCCGAACGTCGAAGCGGTCGACGGCACGTCGACCGCCACCCCGAACGGGGAGTTCAGCCCGGAGCGGACCGTGGTCTGGGCGCCCCCTCCGGCGGGCACCTCCACCACCTGGTTGTTGCCCGAGTCGGCGATGAACACGTCGCCGGCGGCGTCGACCGCCACCCCGGTCGGGCGGGCCAGGCCGGTGCCGACGGTGGTTCGCCGTTGACCGCCGAAATACGGCCGAGCATCTCTTTCAAGGCGGCAGCACGGGTTCGAATCCCGTTGGGGGTACTGGCGTTTCCCCTGGTCAGGGGCTTGCGAGGCCGGTTCGTCGGTGGTCTCCATGGCCGGCGTGACCTCAACGTGACCTAAGGAATCGGAAGTCAGGTCACGGGCCGGGCGGATGGGGACGACGGCCGCCTTCGACGCCATGTCGGACAGGGCGGCGGCGATGGCCTGATCCCGGTCTGCCGTGGCGTGCTGATAGATGAGCGCGGCCTGGGGGCTGGCGTGGCCCATGCGCACCATCAGCTCCTTGGTGCTGGCTCCGGTGGCGGCGGCCATGGTATTGCCGGTATGCCTGAGGTCGTGGAACCGGAGGTGCTCGACGCCCACCTTCTTGCGGGCCGCCTCCCATGCCCGCTGCACCATGTCACTCCCTGCAGCGCACAACCCAACGCCGCAACCTCCGCCTCCCGCTCGAGCAGCGGCAACGCAGGAACCCGCGACCCCGGCACCGGCACTACCACCCCCCGACCGGCACTACCACCCCGACCCCAGCCATCGCTAACCGTATGCCAGCCTATTCCCGCACCGACCAAGTCCAACACATGATACCTCCTCCGCCCCCGACCACCCCAAGCGAAGGGACTGAGCGGGAATACCCGTCAACGGTCTCTCCGGCGGTGAACAGCAGGTTCCGCCGGCCGGGCACCGACCGACGAAAGTAATAGCGAACGCGTTGAGCACTGGCTTCCAGCGCATCGCTCAACGTGTCCTGCCGACCCCGGTCGGGTCAAGGTGCCCTGGTCACGAGTACGGCCACTTCAGGCGGCTTGTTCACCGGAAAGTGACCCCCGGCCCACACGCCCGCCCGCAACATGGCGTTGAGGCTCCCAATTGCGTTGGTCGAGCAAGCACCCCCGGCGAATCTCGACTCGAGCGTCGGGTTCAAGCACATGGCGTCGATAAACACACGAAAGAGGGCAGAGCCAGGGGCCGGTTCTGCCACGCGGTCATGCCCTCGAGTACCCGGTCGGTGATCCGGGTGATGGTCTCCTTCGAGACGTCGGCCCCGTACACCTCGGCGAGATGGGCGCTGATCTCCCCATGCGTGAGCCCCTTGGCCGACAAGGAGCACACCATGGAGTCGACCCCGCCCAGGCACCGGCGGCGCTTCACTATCTGGGTTCGAACGTTCCGTTGCGGTCCCTCGGCACGTCGATGGTCACCGCGCCCACCTCGGTCAGCACCATCTTGGGGCGGCTGCATTGCGACTGTTCCCGCTGTGATGCCCGGCCGGGTCGTGCGGCTCGTAGCCGACATGCTCGGCCATTCTCCGCCTCCAGAGCGGACTCGAGCACCGTCTTGGTCAACCCCGACAGCAGGCCGTCAGGGCCGACCAAGCTCACCCCCTCACGCCCGGCCCTAGCGGCCAGCTCACCGGCCAGCTCCTCGGTCGCCAGCTGGGCCGCCGCTGTGGTACCCGGCGCCGGCACCGCCAGCCCACCGGCCACCCGGGCCATGTCCGTCCCCTGCTCGTCGTCTGCCGGTCCATCGTTGCCAACGCCGGCGGTCTCGATGATAGATGTCACTACCACTCCTTCCTGGCCCAGGCATGTACCCCAACCCCTTGGGTAGTTACACCGTTGTGATTACAGACCCTGTCTCGCCTGATTCGGTTCTCGGTGCCATTCGGGCTTCGGGGCTCGTACGAGGTCGCCATCGCCGGATAGGTTCTTAACGATGTCCAGGGTCCTGGCCGGTCGTTACCGCCTCGACGACGTGATGGGCCGGGGTGTGGCGGTTGTTCTGTGTGCCGGGCGGTTTCAGGGGGTGGTGAGTTGGGCGACGATGGCGCCACTGTCGATCCAGACTTGCTCGCGGCTGATAAGTCCGTCGCGGAAGCCGAAGACGTGGAGGATGCCGAAGGTGATTCGTCGTCCATTGCCGGGGATGCCGACCATCTCGCCGATGACCGTGCCGGTCATGGTCTGCTCGAGGATCATGTTGTCGCCGTCGAAGAACCTGTTCAGCGGTTCCTCTCCTTCGGTTCGGAAGTTGGCGGTCAGGTACCGGTAGAACTCCCGGGCCCCGTCCTTGCCAGTCCGAGGCGAGCCGGGCATGCCCACCGCGTCATGGACGACATCGTCGGTGTATACCGCTACCGCGCCTACGACGTCGCCGGCGCCCTCTGCCTTGAGGTGCCGCTCGACGAGGGCGACCATCTCGTGCTGGTCCATTTCTCCAACTCCTGTCTTCCTGCAAGTCTTCCTGCAAAGCCTCTCGCTTTGCGTGTCTATGGTATTATCATGAGATGGCTCTCTCACGTCAAGAGGTATCTCGCAAAAATAGCGGGCGGGTGAACCAGAAGACTCGGACCCGCACCGCGCTGTTGCAGGCCGCAGCAGAACTGGTCGGCGAAGGCCGGCAACCCTCAATACCCGAGGCGGCTGACCGTGCGCTCGTGTCGGTCGCGACCGCTTACCGCTACTTCTCCTCGGCCGAGGACCTGTGGTGGGAGGCATCGCTCGGCGCCATCGAGCGGACCATGACGGAAGCCGAACAGGGCGTGGAAGCCGCTGGAAGCGACCCCCAAATACGTCTAGAGACGCTCATCCGAAGCGTCGAGTTCCAGATGCTCGACGACCAGGTGCCTTACCGGCGCGTGGCCCTGATCGCCCAGGAGCAATGGTTCCGCCAGGCCGACACGCCCCAAAGCGAGCGAGTCCCGATACGACAAGGCCGGCGCAATGCTCAGATCCGGCACGCCATAGCCCCCTTAGACGGCCAGGTCCCCAAGAAGGACCTCGACCGCATCGCCCACGCCCTGGCACTCATCATCGGCAGCGAAGCCATGATCTCTCTTACCGACGCCGTAGGACTGGACGTACCCACAGCCGAAGAGACACTCCTCGATGCCGGTCGCTGGATCCTCGACGGTGCACTCGCTGAACTCACGGACGGACCAGCCCGCTGAGTCTTCAACCGCCTTTGAGCGGCAGAACACCCGCTCGTGACGTCGCTGCTTACTTCGGCACAAGGCCGGCGCTCCGTAATGACAGACGCCGGTGAGACGACGCCGCATGTTCTGTGCTCGAGTTTTGGGCGGTCCGGTCGATAGGCCGGGCTGCATATCGCCGACTCGGGGCAGGTGAGTGCCGACTCGCGCAGTCAGTCGCCTGAACGTTCTGGCGCGCCTCGGTCGCTGTTGGCTGGCAGCAGCGCTGCGTAGCGTTTGTTCGCCAGAATTCGCCGGTTGGCCAGCCGTCCGCAAGGGGCAACGGAACAGCGGCGGTATGGTCAGGGCATGAATATAGTGGTCGACGGGACCAGTACAAGAGGCCCGGACGATGGCTCTGGCCTGGGTACTTCTAACCCGGGCCGAGACGTCCAGAGGGTCGGCACGGCGGCGTTTTTGGGTGAGGAAGTTCGGAAGATACATGACCCGGTGTGGGCCGTGCTCGGCAACCTCGGTGACAGCCAGTGCTATCTGGGTGTCCGGACGAAGGTAACGGCCGTTCAGGCTGCGATGTCGCGGCGCATCGCCGGCGAGGACCTCCCGGTGCGCCTGATCGCGCCGGCCTTCACCCTGGGTGTTTCGGACGGCCAACTCAATGGCACTCCCGAGATGCGTTTCTC
>JALZAH010000006.1 GCA_030948425.1 Actinomycetota bacterium | reverse complement strand
CTCGGTCCAGCACTGGCCACCGTCGTCGGTGGCCAGCAGGCCCGACGGGCTGGGGGCCCACCCATGCGTCGCGTCCACGAAGTCGACCGACACCACCTCGTCGGGGCCGCCGTACTGCTTGGTCCAGCTGCGTCCGCGGTCGGCGGTGTGGATGATCAGCGACGAGCCGACCGCCCAGGCCTGGTCGGGACCCACCACTTGGACGGCGGCCAGCGCCGGGGCCGAGGTAGCGGTGCGGGGAGAGGCCGGCCCGTCGGCGGGCAAGCACAGCCTGCCCGGGGCCGTCGACGAGGGCGAGGGCGAGGGCGACGATGGGAAGAGTGTGGTTGACGCGGGCGGATTCGATGTGGAGGACGGGCCCTCCGCCCTCTTGCTCCCGCCGGCGCTGCAGGCGGCCAGCGCCAGAGCGAGGGCGGCAAGGAGCGGCCTGGCTCGCATACGTCCCTCCCTACCCTCCATCAGGCCAGCGACGAGGATCCGTGCAGGATCCTAAACGTCTTTTTGGTTTGCCGCGAAGCGTAGGGTGAAACGGTGAGACCTCGGGGGACGGCCCGCTTTGCACTCGCTATCGTCCTGCTGCTCACGCTCTATCAGTTGAGCGTTCCTGTCTTCATGGCAATAGGAACACGGGCTGGAGGCTGGGCGGTTGTCGCTGCAGTGCCGGTGGTTGGGTTCGGGTTTGCGGTCATCTTCACCGCCGTCTACGACGGGCCGCATGCACTTGCCCGCTTGGTGGTTCGCAGCGGAGGGCGGGCTGGGCACCCTTGAGCCCTGGGGCTCCGTCCGTTGAATGCACCGAGGGGGTGCCACGCGGAGCTGCGATGGCGTCGGCAAGGTCCGGGCCGGACGCTCCGGCCGAGCGCCAGTACTGAGGACGACCGAGCTGAGCGGAATGTGCCGTGGTGCATCGGTCGGGCGACGCGCCAACCGGACCGGGTCGACGGTGCCGCGGTCTTACCGCCCGGGCTTCCCGTCGTGCCGCCAGGGTCGTGCTCCGCCGAACACCAGCCATGCCAAGTCGGAGTGAGATGCTGCGGTGATGGAAGTCAGCGGCGGAGCGGAGGCGCTCCGGGCGGTTCACCTGGGTGCTGGCGAGCGGTACGACGTGGTGATCACCAACCTGGAAGGCCGAGTCGTCAGCTACCGGGTGGCCACCCGGATGTCTCGCGAGAAGGCAACTGCCATCGCGGTCAGCGTCTTCAATCGGCACTATCCGGACCCCGATCAGCGTCTCTTCGACGTGACCGTGCGGGAGGTGGGCCCCGTCCCAGCGGTCGTCGACGACCACGGCCACATCCTTTCCTTCAACCTCGATGAGCACGACATGGTCGACCCGTACGAGTGGTCGTAGTGCGATGCCAGCCGGAGGTACGTTCGGGTCGGTACAGCGGCACCGAACAGATGCTGCTCTGGAACGCCAAGATATGGGGGACATGACTTCGCGATCGGCGTGGATATTCGCCTGGATGTGGCTCGTGCTGGCAGTCGTCATCGCAGTGCTCGGACGACCGCAACTCGGTGCCGTGTGGCTCGTGATGGCAGGAATCTTCCTCTGGATGGCGCTGCGACGGGGTGGTCGTCCATGGCGTCGGGACGCCGACGGTCGGTTCCCCGACTGACCCCTCCCCACCGACAAGTAGGTGCCGTGGTGCATCCGTCGGGGAACGCCCGGACCCGAGCGGGATCGACGGCGCCCGGCCTTACCGCCCGGGGCGACGCCGGCGTCGTCGTGGTCGTCGGAGACCGGCGATACCGGATGGTCCAGTCACGCGTCAGTCGGCTTCGCCCATGTCGGCCTCTATGGGCGACCAATCGGCTTCGAGGACACAGGCGGATCCCAGAGCCTCCCTAACGTCGACTTCAAGAGAGCGGCCGTCGGCGGTCCATTCGTTCTTGACCTGACTGGAGTCCCAGCCCGTGTAGGGATCGAAGTGAGTGTCGAAGGTGACCTGCCATTCGGTGAGGCGGACGAGCAGGTCCCGTGGGAGGTTCGGGTCATCCCAGCTGATGCCCCAC
>JALZAH010000571.1 GCA_030948425.1 Actinomycetota bacterium | reverse complement strand
CCTACGGGCCGAGGGGCTGGGCGGGGGGAACCAGCAACTCCTGGCCGCCAGTCTGCTGGCCGATCAGCTCCCCGAGTTGGTAGCTCGCTCCGCTGAGGCACTTGAAGGCTCCAACCTGGTCGTCCTCAATGGCACCGAGGGGGTGAGCCAGGTCCTCTCCGGGGTAGCCGGACAAGGCATGGCCATCCTCGACGTGCTGCGCCAGGGGCTGGGCCTGCCCCGCACCCAAGGCCCGGGCAGCGATCGCTACCAGAACGAGGGCGACGCTCCGCCGGCGGCGGCGTCACTCTCCCGCGGCGACACCGGTGGCGACATCAACGGCGCCGCCTAACCCTCGGCGAGGGCTCACCACAACGCTCGGAGCATCTCGTCAACCGCGCCCGACACCTCATGGTCGTCCCCGCTTCGGCCCGGCGGCGGCGATCGCACGGCTCGCTGATCGAGCAGAGGATCAACCGCAGGGGGGAGGAACCGGGTCCGCTGGGCCCAGCTGTGGCGGTCGCCCCGGCCCATGGCCCCACCGTGGTGGTAGCGCAGCGGCGCATAGAGGTGCAGCTGGTCCTGGGCCCTGGTCAGGGCCACGTAGAACAGGCGCCGCTCCTCGTCGATGCCATCCACGTGCCCGGTCGCCAGATCGGATGGGAACATGCCGTCGGCGGCGTGGACCACGTGGACCACCCGCCATTCGCCGCCCTTGGCCGAGTGGACGGTGGAAAGGGTCAGCCAGTCGTCATCGAGGTGCGGCGCACCGGCGAGGTCACCTGTCGACGACGGTGGACCAAGGGCCAGGTCGGCGATGAGGGCGGAGCGCGACGATCCCGCCGCGGTGCTCGACACCAGGGCCGCAAAGTCAGCCAGACGGACCTCGGCATGGTCGTAGCGCCTCCGGATCAGGGGGTCGAGAGCCACCCCCAGGCGATCGACCTGGGCCCCGGCCGCCAGTCCCGGTCGACGACAGTCGACCAGCGCGGACACCAGAGCGTCGAGGTCGTCTGCGGATGTCCTCACCCGGGGTCGGTCGGGGCCAACAAAGACGGAGAGGGGATCGGCGCCGGCCGGCCGGATCAGGCGGGGTCGGACGCCCAGGTCGACAAGCAGCCGGGTCACGGTCGTCGGCCCGACGCCGTCGAGGAGGCCGAGGACCCGGGACCACGCCAGCTCGTCCCAGGGGTTGTCGAGGACGCGCAGACACGACACCAGATCCCGCACGTGGGCAGCCTCGACGAAGCGCAGGCCGCCGAACTTCACGAACGGAAGGTGGCGGCGGTGCAACTCGAGCTCGAGCAGATCGGTGTGGTGAGCCGCTCTCGACAGCACCACCTGATCGCGCAGCGCCACCCCCTGCTCGTAGTGCTCGATGATGACGTCGCACACGGCGTCGACCTGGGCGGCCTCGTCTGCGCAGGTGGCGAGGATCGGCCGCCGTCCCCCCCGCCGAGCCGTCCACAGCTGCTTGCGGTGTCCTGCGGTCATGTCGGCCAGCACGGCGTTGGCCAGATCCAGTGTTGGTTGGGTGGAGCGGTAGTTCTGCTCGAGGACCACGGTGGCACCCCCCGGGAACCGGTCGGTGAAGCCCAACAGGTTGCCGACGCAGGCCGAGCGGAAGCCGTAGATGGCCTGGGAATCGTCGCCGACGACGGTCAGGCCGGCCCCGGCCCGCCCCTCCCCGGGCTCACCGCTGTGCTGGCGACTCCCCCCCGGGACGCACAGGCCGGCCAGGATGTCGGCCTGGATGCCGTTGGTGTCCTGGTACTCGTCGACCAAGACATGGTCATAGAGCCTGGCCATCGCCGGACCCAGGGTGGGATGCGTCGTGGCCGCCCGCCAGAACAACAGCAGGTCGTCGAAGTCGACCAGAGCCGCCGCCCTCTTGCGCTCCGTGTAGGCGGCGAAGATGGTGGCGATGGTGGCCACATCCTCGCCACACCACGGGAAGGCGTCGGAGACGACGATGGACAGGGGGACGCCGGCATTGACCACCCTCGAGTAGATCGACGCCAGGGTGTGCGCCTGGGGAAACCGTCGACGGCCCGACCCGTCGTGGTTTCCTGTGCTCCGCACGTCGGCGCGCACCAGTCCCATGAGCTCGGCGGCGTCACCGCCGTCCATGACGCTCCATCCCTCGCCGAGGCCGACGGCGACACCATAGGTGCGCAGCAGGCGATGAGCGACGGCGTGGAACGTCCCAGCTTCCACCCGACGGGCGACGACGGTGTCGGTCAGGGCCCCAGTTCGCCGGATCATCTCGTCGGCAGCCCGTCGACTGAAGGTGAGCAGGGCGATGCGATCCGGGGCCACCCCTTCGTCGATGAGTCGGGCCAGTCGGGCCACCAGGGTCTTCGTCTTGCCCGTGCCCGCGCCGGCGACGACGAGCAACGGCCCACCGTCGTGGTCCACGGCGTGGCGCTGCTGGTCATTCAGCCCGTCGGCCCACGCCGGGCGATCCCTGGCGGTCACCTCGCCCCTGTCGGTCACCTCGGTCACCTCTCTGACCAGTTGTCCACAACCTCCAGGGTAACCCAACGGCGAACAGGTGTTCGCCATGGCCGGTAAGGGATCTGCCGACCACTCCCAGGTGGCACGATGGTGGGCCGTGTCACATCCTCCACCGCTGGTTTTGGCCTCCCGATCACCCTCGCGCCTGCGACTGCTGCGCGCCGCCGGCATCGAGCCGGAGGTGGAGGTCAGCGGGGTGCCAGAGGACGACGTCGACCCCGCCGTGCCCCAGGTCCTTGTGGCCACCCTGGCCAGGCGCAAAGCCCGGGCCGTGGCCCGCCGGCGTGTGGCCGGGTTGATCCTGGGCTGTGACTCGGCTCTCGAGCTGGACGGGATGAGCCACGGCAAGCCGGCCACGGCGACGCAGGCCGCCGAGCGCTGGCGGCGCATGAACGGCGCGGAGGCTGTCCTTCACACTGGTCACTGTCTGATCGACGTGGCCACGCAGCAGACCGTGGAGGCCGTGGCGTCCACCATCGTGCGCTTCGCCAGGATCAGCGATGCCGACATCGATGCCTATGTGGGCTCCGGGGAACCGCTGGCGGTGGCCGGGGCCTTCACCCTCGACGGCCTGTCCGCTCCGTTCATCGAAGGGGTCGACGGCGACCCGAGCAACGTCATCGGCCTCTCCCTGCCCGTGCTTCGCACCCTTCTGGCCGAGCTCGGGGTGGCCATCACCAGTCTCTGGAACCGGGTCCCGGTCGACACCGGAAGTCACCGTTGATGACGGCCACAGCAACGGCCGGCCCGCCCACCGTCACCCGTCTGCGGATCGGACGGCTCGACGTGAAACTTCCCGTCGTCCTCGCCCCCATGGCCGGGGTGACCACCAGCGCCTTTCGCCGGCTGTGCGCCGGCTTTGGCGCCGGGCTGTACGTGAGCGAGATGGTCACGGCCCGCGCCCTGGTGGAAGGCAACGCCCGCACCATGCGCATGATCGGGTTCCGGCCCGACGAGACGGTGCGCAGCGTCCAGCTCTACGGCGTCGACCCGGCTGTGGTGGCCCGGGCGGTGGACCGCCTGGTCGACGAGGTCGGCGTGGACCACATCGACCTCAACTTCGGCTGCCCGGCGCCCAAGGTCACCAAGAAGGGCGGGGGCGCCGCCCTGCCCCTGCACCGACAGCTGTTTGCGGATGTCGTCGGCGGCGCCGTCCGTCACGCCGGCGCCGTGCCCGTCACCGTCAAGATGCGCATCGGCACCGACGGTGACCACCGCACATCGGTGCCGTCCGGCCTCATCGCCGAGGCTCAGGGGGCGGCCGCCGTCACCCTCCACGCCCGCACCGCTGAGCAGCTCTACTCGGGACAGGCCGACTGGTCGGCCATCGCCGAGCTGAAGCGGGAGGTAAAGACCATCCCGGTGCTCGGCAACGGTGACATCTGGGAGGGCCCCGATGCCCTGGCCATGATGGACGCCACCGGTTGTGACGGGGTGGTCGTCGGCCGGGGCTGCCTGGGGCGGCCCTGGCTGTTCGCGGAGTTGGCCGACGTGTTCGCCGGCCGTACCCCCCGCCCCCACCCCCCGCTCGGGGAGGTGGCCGACACCATGGCTCGCCACGCCCGGATGTTGATCGAGGATCACGGCGAGCACCTGGCCATGCGCGAGTTGCGCAAGCACACCGGGTGGTACCTCACGGGGTTCGCGGTGGGCGGGCCCGCCCGGCGCGACCTGGCCCTGGTCTCGTCTCTGGCCGAGCTCGACGACCGTCTGGGCGCCCTCCAGCGCGACCTGATCCTCCCCGACGAGGCTCGCCGGCTCCCCCGGGGCCACACCAACGGTCCCCGGCCCGTCGCCCTGCCCCCCGGTTGGCTCGACAACCCCGACGATCCCCAGCCCCCGGCCGGCGCCGACGCCTTCGTGTCCGGCGGCTGAGCGACGGCGGCGCATGCCCATCGGCTTCAAGGAGCGGGTGCTGGCCGTGCTCAGCGCCCTTCCCGCCGGCCAGGTCGTCTCCTACGGCGACGTAGCCGCCGAGGCCGGCTACCCGGGCGCCGCCCGTGGCGTGGGCGCCGTGCTCGCCCACAGCGACGGGTTGCCGTGGTGGCGGGTGGTAACCGTCACCGGTCGGCTGGTGCCGGGTCGCGAGGCGGACCACGCCCGACGCCTGCGCGGTGAAGGTGTCGCCGTTGTCCAAGGACGGGTCCAGGTGCGCCCCCTCCCCCCACAGCCGTCCGGGCTGGGTCCGGTCCGACGGCGATGACGACCTACGAGGCCTTGCCCACCGCCGCTCGGATCGTGGAGCTGACGTCACCGAGGATGGTGTTCGAGACCGGCATGGTGTCGGCGTAGGCAAAGACCACGATCGTCGACCCGGTGCGGACCACGGCCACGGTGAGCTCCTCGGTCCGGCCGTGGAGGCGATAGGTCCCATGCACGGCATTGTCCTGGTCGCCGAGTCCAGGGATGGTCAATGGCGTCAGCGCGACGCGGACGGAACTGGTGTACACGGCTACCGCGGGGGCCGTGCACGCCCCGATAGACGCGGCCAGGCTTCGATAGGCGGAGCTGGCGGCGTCCACGCTGGAGAAGGCGTCAAGCTGCTCGTTGATCAGCGGCAGGCCTCCGAAGTAGGGCCCCTCGAGGAACTGCACGGCTTGGCGGGCCGTCCCCGCCGGATGTCCGAGCGGGGCCAGACATCCCGACCTTGCCAGCTGTGGGGCGCTCTCGGCGGGCGTCGGGTGGTAGTAGCCCCCAAGGTCGTTGGGGACCAGCAGGTTGGCTTCGAGGTTCATGGCGGTCGGCACGGTGACCGGCGCCAGTGTGGTCGCCGTCGCGGGCGGCGACACCGTCGTCGGCGGCGAGCCGGGTACATGCGACGGCGCAGGGGCCGTCACCCTCAGCCGGCCACCGGCTGGGCCGGGGGCACTCGTGTGGTCGGCGATCAGACCGCCGGCGCCGGCGGCGACCACGGCCAGGCACACCACGAAGAGGAGTCGGATGACGTTGCGCACGGGTCAGGACCGGGTGTGGCGCTTGGCGGGCGTGATGGCCACCTTGTCCCCGGGCTTCACCGGCCCCTGCAGGATGCGCACCACCAGCTGGCCGTTGACCAACGATGCTTCCAACCCGCCACCGAAGCCATCCGGCAGGTCGATGTTGCGCTCGTAGTCGCCGTAGGTCCACTCGTGGAGCAGATAGTCCCGATCGGCGGCATTGCGGAGCCGGGCCCTGATGCTCAGGTGCCGACCCGTCCGCTCCACGACGACGTCATCGGGGGTGACCGCAGGAGCCACGGCCACCACCACCACGGCGTGGGGAGTCTGATACATGTTGACCGGGATGGTCTGGGAGACGCTCGCTTCGCCAGCGGGATCACAGCTCATGGGCGGGTTGTAGCGCACCAAGCGACGACGCGCAACGCCCCATGCCCGGACGCAGTGTCGCCGGGCCCTTGATCGGCGGGTCGACATCGCCTACCTTTCCGTCAGAGGCGGGGCGTCCGGGCCGGTGATCGTTCGGGGGAACGGGGGGTGTCACCGGGCCCAGACGCGCTGCGAGGGCCCAGCGGGGGGAGCTGGGCCCTCGAGCAGTCGCTCAAACGACCAGCGGGGGGGTGCCGGTCGGAGCACTTTCAGTATGCAACACCCCGGCGCTATCTGTCCAATAGTTTCCAGAGACACTATCGATCGCCGCTGGCGATAAGGCGATCGATGGCCTCGGCGGCGACCAGATCCGTCTCCGTCACCCCTCCCGAGCTGTGGGTGGACAGCGAAAAGCGGACCGTGCGCCACCGGATGTCGATGTCGGGGTGGTGATCCATGGCCTCGGCCACCCGAGCGACGTCGGTCACCAAGGCGATGGCCGCCGGAAAGTCGGCCATGTCCACGGTCCGCACGATCACCGACGTGTCGCCTTCCCAGCCCGTCAGCCGCCCCAGCCCGGCGGCAACCCCGCCGGCGTCGAGACACTCTCGGGCCGGGGGCGTGGGCGGGGTGACTGGGCGAGAGGCCATACCAGAGGTCTACACTGGTCGTGGCGCGCCGGGAAGTCTGGTCGGCATTCGAACCTGGTGAGAGGGCCGGCGTCATGCGCACCGTTGAGATCGTGTTGGCCCTCGTGGTCCTGGCCACCGTGGTGGCCACCTTCGCCCGACGGCTCCGGGTGCCGGCCCCATCGCTCCTGGTCGTCGCCGGGCTGGCGGTGGGGCTGATACCGGGGGTGCCGACGATCCGGGCTACGCCCGGTCTGGTCAGCCTGGTCGTCCTTCCGCCGCTGCTCTACGCCGCTGGCGAACAACTGCCCTGGCACCAGGTCCGCCAGGCGTGGCGGCCGGTCTCGGTCCTGGCCATCGGTCTGGTGGCGGCAACGGCGGCGGCGGTGGCGGCGGTGACCGTGGCCGTGACGTCGATCCCCCCGGCCACCGCGTTCGTGCTCGGTGCCGTCCTGGCCAGCACCGATCCCGTGGCCGTGACCGCCCTCGGTCGCCGCCTCGGGCTCCCGGACCGCATCCAGGCCATCGTCTCCGCCGAGAGCCTGTTCAACGACGCCACCAGCCTGGTCCTGTTCCGGGTGGCCGTTGGGGTCGTGATGGCCGGCGGGACCGTCGCTTGGGGATCGGCGGCCCTGCAGTTCGTCCGCCTGGCCGGCGGCGGTGCCCTGATCGGTGCCCTCATCGCCGCCGGCGTGGTCGTCGTCCGTCGCCGGATCGACGACCCCGTGCTCGACACCGTCGCCGCCCTGGTGACGCCCTATCTCGTCTACGTGGTCGCCGAGGCCGCCCACACGTCGGGGGTGACGGCCGTGGTGGTCACCAGCCTGGTGGTGGGGACTCGGACCAGGCGACGCACCAACGCCCGCGGCCGCCTGCAGGTCGACGCCGTGTACAACACGGTGATCTTCCTGCTCGAAAGCGTGGTGTTCGCCCTGATCGGCCTGCAACTGCCGGTGCTTGTCGGGGACCTCCCCGGCGCTCAGGGAGGGTGGCCGTTCGCCGCCGCCGCCGTCACCCTTACGCTGATCATGGTCAGAGTGGCGTGGGTGTTCCCCCTCGCCGCCGTCACCCAGCGCAGGACGGGCGCGCGCCGTCTCTCCTGGCAGGCGCCGGCCGTGGTGTCGTGGGCCGGCGCCCGGGGTGTCGTCCCTCTGGCGGCCGCCCTGTCCATCCCCTTGACGGTGGGCGACGGTTCTCCGCTCGGGGATCGGTCCCTGGTGGTGGTCATCGCCACCGTGGTCATCGCCCTGACCCTCGTGGTCCAAGGGCTCAGCCTGGAGC